>JASHRY010000088.1 GCA_030037105.1 Xanthobacteraceae bacterium | reverse complement strand
GCGATCGACGTGGTCATCATCGGCGCCGGCGCGGCCGGCATCGCCGCCGCGCGGCGAATCGCCGCCGCCGGCCGCAAGTTCGTGCTCATCGAAGCCGCCGACCATGTCGGCGGGCGTTGCGTCACCGACACGAGCATCTTCGGCGTGCCATACGACCGCGGCGCCCACTGGATCCATAGGCCCGACCTCAATCCGGTGACGAAACTCGCGCCGGGACCGGGAATTGGAGTCTATCCGGCGCCGGCGAGCCAAAAGGTGCGCATCGGCCGGCGCTTCGCCCGCGAGGGCGAGCTCGAAGATTTCCTGACTTTGCAAGTGCGCGCCAGTCGCGCCATCATCGACGCCGCGCGCAAAGCCGATGTAGCCTGCGCGCAGGCGTTGCCGAACGACCTCGGCGATTGGCGGCCGGCGGTCGAATTCGTGCTCGGGCCGTTCGGCTGCGGCAAGGACTTGGCGCAAGTGTCGGCCATGGATTTCGCGAAATCCGCCGAACGCGACGCGGACGCGTTCTGCCGGCAAGGCTTCGGCACGCTCCTTGCCGCCCTCGCCTCCGGCATCGCGGTCAAACTGTCGACGCCGGCAACCGCGATCGATTTCAGGCGCAACGTCGCGGTGGCGACGCCGAGAGGCACCATCGCCGCCCGCGCCGCCATCGTCACCCTCTCGACCAACGCCATCGCATCCGGCGCCATCAAGTTCACTCCCCAACTTCCATATCGGCAGCTCGACGCTTTCAGCAGGCTCTCGCTCGGCAGTTACGATCACGTCGCGCTCGAGCTTGAAGACAACCCGCTCGGCCTCGACAGCGACGATCTGGTATTCGAGAAATCGGCCGACGCGCGCACGGCCGCGATTCTCGCCAACGTCTCCGGCACGTCGTTGTGCCTGATCGAGGTCGCCGGCGCGTTCGGCCGCGACCTCACGGCGCAGGGCGAAGCCGCAACGGTCAATTTCGCCGCCGACTGGCTGGCCGGCCTCTACGGCGCGGATGTGAAGAAGGCGATCAGGCGTTCTCACGCCACGCGCTGGAACAGCGATCCGTTGACGCGCGGCGCTTTCTCCGCCGCGGCGCCGGGCTGGGAGAGCGCGCGCCGCGTGCTCATGGAGCCGGTGCACGAGGCGGTCTGGTTCGCCGGCGAAGCCGCGCACGAGACCCTGTGGGGCACGGTCGGCGGCGCCTGGGAATCGGGCGAGCGCGCCGCCGAGGCAGTGCTGCGCCGGCTCGCCGGACTGAAGCAAGCGGCGCCGGCCGAAGCAGCGGCGCCGCGCCAGCGCAGATCCAGGCACCGGCGCGCGGAGCCGCGCCCGATGCCGAGATACGAGGCGACGCCCGACATCATGCGCGAGGACTGACGCCGAAGGTCACGCCCGCAGCACGCCGCCGGTGCGCTTGCCGACCTCGGCGACGATTTTCGCCGCCAGCGCCTCGATCTCCGCCTCGGTCATGGTCTTGTCGCGCGGCTGGATGGTGACGGCGATCGCGATCGACTTTTTTCCCGCCGCGATGCCGGCGCCCTCGTAAACGTCGAACACGCCGACGTCGCTGATCAGCTTGCGGTCCGCCGACATCGCGGCGCGCACGATGTCGGCCGCTTTCACATTGCGCTCGACCACGAAAGCAAAGTCGCGCGCGACCGGCTGCAACGGCGAAAGCTCAAGCGCGGGCCTGGCGCGCGTCGCTTTCGCCCGCGGCGCGGGAATTCGCTCCAGGATCACTTCGAAGGCGACGAGCGGGCCTTGCGCCTCCAGCGCCTCGAGCGTGCTCGGATGCAGTTCGCCGAAATGGCCGAGCACGTTCTGCGGACCGATTTGGATCGTTCCCGACCGGCCGGGGTGGAACCATAAGGGCGCATGCGCCACGATCTGCAGCGCCTGCGCCGGCGCGCCGATCGCCGCCAGCACGGCGAGCGCATCGGCTTTGGCGTCGAAGGCATCGACCGCGCCGTCGCGTTTGCTCCAATGACGGCCGATGCCGGAGGGCTTGGCGAGCGCGCGGCGGATCGCGGCGGCGGCCGTCAATTGATCCTGCGGCGCGGCGCCGCGAAACACCTGCCCCACTTCGAACAGGCCGACATCGGTGAAGCCGCGGTCGGCGTTCCGTTGCGCGGCGGCGACGAGACCGGGAATGAGGCTCGGGCGCATGTCCGAGAGATCGGCCGCGATCGGATTGGCGAGCGCGAGTTCCGGCTGGCCGCCGTCGAACAATTCGGCCCGCCGCTTGGCGATGAAGGACCAGGTGACCGCCTCGATGAGGTTGCGCGCGGCGAGCGCGCGCTTGGCCTTGCGCGTGCGCGACTGGATCGCGGTGAGCACCGGCTTGCGCGGCGCCGCGCCGCGGTCGAACGCCGTTGCCGGCACGCGCTCGACGCCGAGGATGCGCACCACTTCCTCGACGATATCGGCCTTGCCTTGCACGTCGGGCCGCCACGACGGCACCGCGACTTTCACCCGCTCGCCCTGACCGACGACGACGAAGCCGAGGCGGTCGAGCACGCCGCGCATCTCCGACAGCGGCACCGCGAGACCGGCAAGCCGCTTGAGCTCGGACGGCGGAAAATCGATGATGCGCTCCGCCGCAGCCGGGTTGCCGGCCAGGCGAACGTGCGATGGCGCACCGCCGCAAAGGTCAAGCACCATGCGCGTCGCCAATTCGAGCCCCGGCAGCGTGAAGGCCGGATCGACGCCGCGCTCGAAGCGGTAGCGGGCGTCGGAATTGATGCCGAGCTTGCGGCCGGTCTGCGCGATGTTGACCGCATTCCATAGCGCCGATTCGATGAGCACGTCCGTCGTCGCCGCCGCGCAACCGGTCTTTTCGCCGCCGATGATGCCGGAGAGCGATTCCACGCCGTCATCGTCGGCGATGACGCACATCGTCTCGTCGAGCGCGTAGGTGCGGCCGTCGAGCGCGGCGAGCGTCTCGCCCGGCCGGGCGCGCCGCACGACAAGATTGCCGCGCACCTTGGCGGCGTCGAACACGTGCAGCGGCCGGCCGCGGTCGTAAGTGATGAAGTTGGTGACGTCGACGAGCGCATTGATCGGGCGCAGCCCGATCGCGGCGAGCCGCCTTTGCAGCCAAGCCGGGGACGGCCCGTTGTTCACGCCGCGGATGAGCCGCAGCGCGAAGGCCGGACACAGCGACGGCGCGGCGCCGAAATCGAGCGTCACATTCACCGGGCAGGGGAATTCGCCTGTGACCGCCTCGATGCTCGTGTCCTTGAACCGTCCCATATCGGCGGCGGCGAGATCGCGGGCGATGCCGTGCACGCCGGTGCAATCGGGCCGGTTCGGAGTCAGATTAATCTCGATCACCGGGTCGTCGAGGCCGGCCCATTGCGCGTAGCCCGTCCCGACCGGCGCATCGTCGGGCAATTCGATGATGCCTTCGTGATCGTCGGAGAGTTGCAGCTCGAATTCGGAGACCAGCATGCCGCGGCTCTCGACGCCGCGGATGGTGCCGACGGCAAGCGTCACGGCCTTGCCGGGGATGAAGGCGCCGGGCGGCACGAACACCCCCTTCATGCCGGCGCGCGCATTCGGCGCGCCGCACACCACCTGGATCGGCTTGCCGTCGCCGGCATCGACCAGACACACGCGCAGCCGGTCGGCATTGGGATGCGGCTTCGCCTCGGTGACGCGGGCGATGACGAACGGGGCGAGGAGCCTGGCCTTGTCCTCGATGCGTTCGACCTCGAGCCCGATCATGGTGAGCTTGTCGGCGATCTCGGCGAGCGTGCGGTCGGTGTCGAGGTGCTCCTTGAGCCAGCCGAAGGTGAATTTCATCATGCTCGGACTCCGCGCACCAGAGAGCGCGTGGCCGCTTGCGCTAACCTGTTCCCTCCCCCTTTGTGGGGGATTGGGGACTCTCGCGAACATTCCGGTACGTCCGCATGCGTGTTCCCTCCCCCCTTGTGGGGGAGGGCCAGGGAGGGGGGTAACGTTTGCGAACGAGCGGAGGCGGTCTTGCGAATGACCTCAATCACGCCGGTCAGGTTTTTCAGAACCTGCTCGTTGGTAAAACGAAGGACAACATAACCCTGCGACCCGAACCATTGGTCGCGTTTTCGATCGTTGCGAAGCCGCGAATGAAAATCGTGGCTTGCCCCGTCGACTTCCACGACGATCCGCGCCGAGTGGCAAACAAAGTCAGCAATGAATTGTCGCATTGGCGCTTGGCGGCGAAAAGGCAGTCCATCAATGTGGTGCGCTTTCAGATAACGCCACAGTAAAGTCTCGGCGCGCGTCATCGTCCGACGAAGCTGCCGGGCGCGGCTTCGCTGCTGCTCGCTGACCTTCGCGTGCGGCACCTACACCCCCCTCCCTGACCCTCCCCCACAAGGGGGGAGGGAACAGGCCGAGTGTCGTGTCTTGCTTCGCGGTCCGACCTCCTCCTCGCGGGGAAAGGTGAGGCGTTTGCATCTCCGCTCATAAACCAAGTCTTTTGCGCTCATGAGCTCAATCCCCCCGCCAAGGTGGGAAAATCAAGCGGACGGAAGCCGTAATGGGTAAGCCAGCGGACGTCGGCCTCGAAGAAGGCACGCAGGTCCGCCATGCCGTATTTGAGCATGGCGATGCGGTCGATGCCCATGCCCCAGGCAAAGCCCTGGAATTCGTCGGGATCGAGCCCGCAATTTCTCAGCACGTTCGGATGCACCATGCCGCAGCCGAGGATCTCCAGCCAGTCCTCGCCCTCGCCGAAGCGGATCTCGTCCTTGTCGCGCCGGCACTGGATGTCGACTTCGAGCGACGGCTCGGTGAACGGGAAGAACGAAGGACGAAAGCGCATCTTGACCCGATCGACCTCGAAGAAGGCCTTGCAGAATTCCTCCAGGATCCACTTCAGATGGCCGAGATGCGAGCTGCGATCGACGACCAGGCCCTCGACCTGATGGAACATCGGCGTGTGCGTCTGATCCGAATCGCTGCGATAAGTGCGGCCGGGAATGATGACGCGGATCGGCGGCTTTTGCGCGAGCATCGTGCGCACCTGCACCGGCGAAGTGTGCGTGCGCAGAAGGGGCCGCGAGCCGTCTGGCTTCGAATTGAAGAAGAACGTGTCCTGCATGTCGCGCGCCGGATGGTCCGGCGGAAAATTGAGCTTGGTGAAGTTGTAATCGTCGGTCTCGATGTCCGGCCCTTCGGCGACCGAAAAGCCCATATCGGCGAAGATCGCGGTCAATTCGTCGATCACCTGGGTGATCGGGTGCACGCGGCCGATCTCGGCCGACGCCGCGCGCACCGGCAGCGTGACGTCGAGGCTCTCGGCGTCGAGCCGTGCCGCGAGCGCCGCGCCCTTGAGCGCCGCGCGGCGCGCGGCGAGCGCCGCATTGACGCGCTCCTTGAGCCCGTTGATCAGCGATCCCCGATTTTTGCGTTCTGCCGGCGGCAGGGTGCCCAGCGTCTTCAATAGGGCCGTGATCGCGCCGTTCTTGCCGAGCGCGGCCACGCGCGCCGCTTCGAGCGCGGCCTCGTCGCGCGCGGCGGCGACGTCGGCGAGAATTTGTTGCTCGATCTGCGCGATATCGGTCATGGTGCCGGAGAACGGCGACGACGCCGTCCGTCGTCTGTCGTCCGTCCCCCGTCCTCCGTCAAGCCAGCGCCGATTTAGCCTGGCCGACGATCGCCGCGAAGGCTGCGGGCTCGCGGATGGCGAGGTCGGAGAGCACCTTGCGATCGACCACGATGCCGGCCCTGCTCAAGCCGGCGATGAAGCGGCTGTAGTTGAGGCCGAACGGGCGCACCGCCGCGTTGAGACGCTGGATCCACAAAGCGCGGAACGTGCGCTTCCTTCGCTTGCGGTCGCGGTAGGCGTATTGGTTGGCTTTCTCCACCGCCTGCTTGGCGATGCGGATCGTGTTCTTGCGCCGGCCGTAATAGCCCTTGGCGGCCTTGAGCACCTTCTTGTGCCTGGCATGGGCGGTGACGCCGCGTTTGACGCGTGCCATGACTGATCTCCTGTGCACAACGGGACGAACGGATCGGCCGCCTCATACGGCCGGCCGAACGGTCAGCCGTTCGGCAGAAAATATTTCTTGACGTTGTCGCCGTCGGTCTTGAACAGCACGGCGGTGCCGCGCAACTGGCGGATCTGCTTCTTGGTGCGCTTGATCATGCCGTGGCGCTTGCGCGACTGCTGGTAGAGCACCTTTCCGCCGGCCGTCACCTTGAAGCGCTTCTTGGCGCCGGACTTGGTCTTGATCTTGGGCATTTGGCTCTCCTGATGACGACGCGCTCCGGCTGCGGCCCGAGCGCCGAACGATCCGACGATCGTGTGCTGATGAGCACTTCGCCGCCGCCACGGCAGCCCGTGTCAGCCGGGCGGCGGGAGGGCGCGGTTATGGCAG
Source organism: Xanthobacteraceae bacterium (assembly GCA_030037105.1). The sequence goes on along the minus strand of JASHRY010000088.1, from coordinate 9,995 downwards.
AGGCGGCGGCGAATGGCAAATTCCGCTTCCGGCTGCGACGGAGCCGCCGCGCCGCCGCCCGCCTTCCTCAAATCGGAGCTTTCGGGCGTTATGGAAGCTCGGAAATTAGCTTGGCTATTTCCGACTCGGTCCAGGCCTGCACGGTCCGCGTGCGCACATTGCCCTGCGCGCCGGTCACCAAGGCAAACTTGGCGACGCTATCGGCGTTTGGCGCCTCGGCGATGGCCAGCAGGTCGAATTCACCCGAAGTAAGATATATCTGCTTGAACTCGATGCCGAATTTCTTCGCCGCCGCGCGTGCCGCTTGCGTGCGTTTGGGCGAATCCTTGACCGAGCGAATTCCCTGGTCGGTCCAGTTCAGCATTGTGATGAATGTCGGCATGATCGTCTCCTCTTTCTGAATGAATCCCGCGTCACGCGGGCATCATTGCCGATATCGCCGCATTCGCCAACCGGCGGGAATCACCGCGGCGCCAGCACCATCACCACTTGGCGGCCTTCGAAGCGCGGCTCCTGCTCGATCTTGGCGATCTTCGCCGTGTCGCCCTTGACGCGGTCGAGCAGCTTGTAGCCCAGCTCCTGGTGCGCCATTTCGCGGCCGCGGAAGCGCAACGTCACCTTGACCTTGTCGCCTTCCTGGAAAAAACGCTGGATCGAGCGCATCTTCACGTCGTAATCGTGGTCGTCGATCATCGGCCGCAGCTTGATCTCCTTGATCTCGACGGTTTTCTGCTTCTTGCGCGCCTCGGCGGCCTTCTTCTGCGACTGGTATTTGTACTTGCCGTAGTCGAGAATCTTGCAGACCGGCGGCACCGAATTCGGCGCGATCTCCACCAGATCGAGCCCGGCCTCCTGCGCCATGGCCAGCGCGGCGCTGATTTCCGTGACGCCCTTGTTGGCGCCATCCTTGTCAATGAGCTGGACCTCGCGGACGCGGATCTCCTCGTTGATGCGCGGACCCTCTTTGGCGGCGGGTTGCGCAGTTCTGATCGGACGACGAATGGTCCTTTTCTCCTGTGCCGTTGCGACGAGCCGTTCGCCTCCGCGCGGACCACGCCAGACAAATCCGCGGCGCCGATCGGTGAACCGGGAAGATCGGGAGTTTTCGAGTTGAAGTCAACGTCGAAGCGGCGGGCTCACTTGCGCATGGGGGCCATTGCGGCGAAACATGCCCCGGCGATGCTTCGGCTGTCGTCGCCGCCGCGTCGCCGCCGCAACCATTGCATGAACGATAACGGACTGAAATTCCTGGAAATTGCAGCGGACGGCGAGCGGCGCGTCCTCGCGGTGCGCGCGCGCGCCGGCGCGGCGCCCGGCCTGTTCTTTCTGCCCGGCTACAAGTCCGACATGAAAGGCACCAAAGCCGCGGCGCTGGCGCATTGGGCCGAACGGACCGGACGCGCGTGCGTGCGCTTCGACTATTCCGGCCACGGCGAATCCGGCGGCACGTTCACCGAGGGCACGATCGGACGATGGCTCGCCGACAGCCTCGCCGTTTTCGACGCCTGCTGCCGCGGTCCGCAGATCGTGGTCGGCTCGTCGATGGGCGGCTGGCTCGCTTTGCTCATGGTTCGCGCCTTGCGCGCACGCGGACAAACCTTGCCGGCTTCGGTCGCCGGCCTGGTGCTGGTCGCGCCCGCGGTCGATTTCACCGAGGAATTGATGTGGAAACGCTTCGACCCGGCGATCAGACGCGAGATCGAGGAGAACGGCGTCTGGTTGCGGCCGTCGGAATATTCGCCGGAGCCCTATCCGGTCACGCGGCAACTGATCGAGGAGGGGCGACGGCACCTCCTCCTCGGCGACATGATCGAGACCGGATGTCCGGTGCGCGTCCTGCAAGGCGTCGAGGATGCCGACGTGCCGTGGCGGCACGCGGTGGAACTGGTCTCGCGGCTGGCCAGCGACGACGTGGTTCTCACCCTGGTCAAGGACGGCGACCACCGCCTGTCGCGGCCCGAGGACATCGAAAGGCTCCGCAACGCCGTGGCGGAATTTCAGTAGGCTGCGGTTTACGTCGTTCGCGATCAGGCTATGTCTGCGCCGTCGATGCTCAGGGCGCCGGCGCCATAAGCCACCACGTACAGGAAGCCGCCCGCCATCACCAGGTTCTTGTACAAATTGCTCAGGTTATCGGCGCCTCCCGCCGGCAAATGAAAGCCAAAGCCGGTGAACAGACACCAGAGGGCCAGCACGGCCGCGGCCCATCGGGCCTTGAAACCGAAGAGAATAGCCAAGGCGCCGAGATTTTCGATGATAATGGCGACCCAAGCCGCCACGGTGGGAAATGGCGCGTGCCATACGCTGCCCAAATACTGCGCCGTCCCGTTCGGGCCGAACACGAACAGCTTGGTGCAGCCGAACAAGAGGAAGCCGGCGGCCAACAGCACGCGTGCGATGAGAGACAAAATGTCCTGATATTTTTTCATGATACGTTTCCCCCAGGTTTTCTGTTCAGCACCCCATGCCGTCGCCTCGGTGAGGCTAACAATCAGTCCGGCGGCCGGCAATCATCAAACAGCGGCGGCTCACGATAAGAACCGCTGCACCGCGTCCACTGCCTCGCGTTTCTCGTCGAGCACGAGGTGGCTCGCGCCCGGGAAGATTTTCAGGTCGGCCTTGGGCACGAGGCGGCGCCACGTCTCCGACTGCGCCACCGGGATGAGGCGATCGTTGCCTCCCCAGACCAGCAGCGTCGGCATGGTCAGGCGGTGCAGGTAGCGCGGCAGTTTCGCGTCATATGGATGCTCCCACATGAGCCGCGCCAGCGTGCCACCTTCGCGGTAGCGCTCGCCCATGAAGTCGAGATCGTTGGGTTTCTCCGGCAGATAGGGTTTGATCACGTCGAAGTTCGTGACCAGCATGCCGGTGAGCTCCTCCGGCGACAGCTTGAACAGATCGGGGCCGGGATGCTCCTTGTCGCGCAGGCCCGCCGGCCCCACGAGCACGAGTCGCTCGACCCGGCGGCCGTGCTCGACGGCGAACCTCGCGGCTATCCAGCCGCCGAGCGAGAAGCCGACCAGGCGCATCTTGTCGAGCCGGAGCGCATCGAACAGCTCCAGATAATGCATGACGTAGTCGTGGATGTCGGTCATCGACGGGTCGTCGCCGGACTCGCCGATGCCCGGATGGATGGGCACGATGACCCGGAACTGCTCCGTCCACGGCAGCGCGAACTTGAGCCCGTGCCAGATTCCGGCGCCGTGAAAGAAGACGAGAGGCTGTCCGCGGCCGGCCGTGAGCACCGCCGTCTTCACGCCGTTGACGGCATGAGTTTCGCGCTCGAAATGGGCAAACGGGTCCGCGGGCGCCATGCGCGTCCTCCTTCGCTACTCGGCGGCGACGCGGCGCGCGATCGGCGCGCGCTCGCGCATGCGCGGGATCACGTCCTGGCCGATGAGGCTCAAATTCTTCACCACCTTCCAGTGCGGCATGTCGCCGACCGCGCCGAGCAGGTTGAAGTGGTTGGTATCCATCTGTTCTCCCCATTCGGAGAGCTGCTCGACGATCTGCTCGGCGGTGCCGACGGCGACGAAGAACGACTCGTTGACGTTGTCGAAATTGAACCCGCCGTGCAGCTTGTCAGCGAGCGCCGCGCGCTTCTTGAGCTCGGCCACGGAAAGGTAGCCGGGCGGGGCGAGGAAGGCGGGCGTGGTGCGCAGCGCGTCTTCGAAGAAGAAGCGGATGTGCGGGATGGCTTCTTCTTCCGCCTTTTCCTTGCTCTCGGCGACGTAGGTGATCACCTGCAGCGGCAATTGCTCGGGCTTGACCTGATGGCCGTGCTCGGCCGAGCTGCGGCGCAACTGCTTGTTGAGCTCGAGCGCGCGCGGCTTGCTGACGAACACCGCCGAATAGCCGAAGCCGAGCTTGGCCGCGAGCTCGACCGTTTCCGGACTGCCGGTGCCGACGATGTAGCAGGGCGGATGCGGCTTCTGATAAGGCCGCGGCCACGGATTGAGATAACGGTAGGTGTAGAAATCGCCGTAATAGCTGGTCGGGCCGTCCTGGGTCCAGGCTTGCAGGATGATGTCGATCGACTCGCGATGGCGTTGGCGGGCGCTGGCCGGATTGACTGAATTGGCCCAGTATTCCATGCCGGTGCCGAGCGGGAAGGCGACTTCGAGGCGCCCTTGCGAGAGCACGTCGAGCATGGCGTACTCTTCCGCCAGGCGGTTCGGATGTTCGAGGTTGGGCGGCGTGCCCCACACGCAGATCTTCGCGTTCTGAATTTGCGGAATGATCGCGGCGGCGATCAGGTTCGGCGCCGCCATCATGCTGTAGGCGGTGTTGTGGTGCTCGTTGACGACGACGGCGTCGAAGCCGACTTTGTCGGCGAGCACCAGTTCGGCGAGATAACGCTGGTAGAGCGCGTAGCCCGCTTTCGGATCATAATATTTGTTGGGAAAGTCGACCCACAAGGAATGGTAGTCTTTGTGATTTTGCGGCAGCCGCGTGTACGGCATGAAATGCATGAAATCGAAGCGCACGGCGCCACCCATGGGTACCTCCCTCTGACGATGCCGGCCGGCATCGTCGTTACGATTAGCCATTAGTGCGCGTCGGGCGCGGTGTCGAGGCCTGCGCCGACGCGTCGGCTGTTGCCGTGAAATTATGAGGTCGGGCATCGGAGTCAAGCGCCGCCGACTTGAATTAAAACGGCGCGGTTCACTTCAATATGGGACGAAACAGGCGGAATTGAACGCCGGAGCTCCAGCAAAATGCGTCAACGGCCGGGGAAAGCATGTTATAAGTCCACGCAAGAATAAGTGTGACACAACGAAAAGCACGGTCGCGCGCCGCAAGGCGAACGCGATGTAACCACGGGAGGACGACATGAAGTCTTGGGTTTGCGGGTCGGCCGTCGTCGCGGTCGTCATGCTCGCCAGCTTGGTTTCGCCGGCGCTCGCGGCGCCGGATTGCGGCTTGAACAACGGACAAAAGGCGACCGGCAAGCCGATCCCGATTGGCGCAGTGACGACAATGAGCGGCTTCTTCACCTTCAAGGAAGCCGACGACGGTGCCCGTGCCTATTTCGACTGCGTCAACGCCAACGGCGGCATTCATGGCCGTCCTATCGTCTATCATGACGAGGACGATCAGGCCCAGCTCGACGTCGCCGCCCAGGCGGCCAAAAAGCTGGTCGAGGACGAGGGCGTCTACGTGCTGATCGGCAGCACCAGCCTGATCGAGTGCATCCCCAACGCCAATTATTACATCAAGCATGGCGTGCTGGAGATCGGACTGGGCATCCCGCCGCAATGCTATCAGTCAAAGAACATCGCCGAGGTCAACGCCGGCCCGCGGCAAAGCGGCATCGGCGGCGTCGACTATGCGCGGCGCGTGCTCGGAGCAAAGAGTATCGCCTGCACGATTCCCAAGTTCCCCGGCTCGGACTGGAGCTGCGGTGGCATCGAGGAGTGGGGCAAGAAATACGGCGTCAAGGTCACCAGCATCTATTCCGACCCGAGTTCTCCGGACGTCACCTCGCTGGTGTTGCAACTGCTGGCGACCGGCGCCGACGCGGCCATGACCTTTGGCGTCGACGACTACGGCGCGCGGCTCGTCGAGGCCGCCGAGCAACAGGACGGCGCGGCGAAGATGAAGTGGTTGGCGCCGACTTCGTACTACACCGTCCGTTTCCCAACCGCGATCGACACCAAATATTGGAACGATCGCTACTGGGTGAACGCGGAACTGGCGCCGCTCGACAGCAAGGCCAAGGACAATCAGAACTGGCTGGCGGTCATGGATGCCTACGGCGGCAAGGCGCTGCGCGACAGTTTCTCGCAGGCCGGCTACATCGCCGCCCGCGTCGCGGTCAATGCCATGCTGTCGATCAAGTATCCGAACCAGATCGACCGCGAGACCGTGACCGCGGCAATCCAGAACGGGAAGCCGTATGAGACGGATATTCTCTGCGCGCCATGGTACTGGGGCGGCGCGCAGGCGACCGAGCACCAGCCGAACCATACGACCCGCACGGTTAGGATTCACAATGGCAAATGGCAGAACGTCGAGGGCTGCCACGCCGACCCCGATCCGGCGCTGAGCTCGATCGAGGCTTGGGAGAAGGAGCACGGAATCAAGATTTCCGATCAAGTCCCGCTCCAATAATCGAGCGGGAAGCGTAAGCGCGCGAGGATTTCCGTTCGTCGGTGACGGCCGGAAATCCTCGACTGCGCGGAGTCCCGAGCCGCATCAAGGAACGCCTGATGCAGTTCCGGCGAATGGGCGCTGCCTTCGTCGTTTTCCGCCTGCCGCCGCCGCAACAGCAGTTTGAGCGCGGCGGCGCGCGCGAGCATTTCTTGCGGCGCCAGATTAGGCTCCGGGACCGGCACGATGGTGCGCGGCGCGCGGTCTTTCGCCGGGGACGTCGGCATTTTCGTTTCCTCGCTCTCCGGCCGATCATGGCGCGCGCCACCATGGCGGCTTCGTCGCTGCCGCCGAAGGTTGGTCGACGGTCGCCATGAATTTATTTTCCGTCAATCTTTTGCCTTTCGTGGCGTCGGGGATCGGCCTCGGCGCCGTGTATGCGCTGGCGAGCGTCGGCTTGGTGATCCTCTACCGTGCCTCGGGCACGCTGAACTTCGCGTTCGGCGCATTTGGCAGCGTCTCCGCGTTTTCGGCGTGGCAGCTCGCTCAAGCCGGCGTTCCGGCACCGATCGGCTGGATAGCGGGCGTCGCCGTATCGACTGCAATCGGCTACGGCTATGGCCGCGTTTTTGCGCCCCGCCTGGCGCATCGCGATCGCGTGGTGCGTGCCGTCGCGACGCTCGGCTTGGCGCTGTTTTTGCTTGGTGGAATGTCCTTTTATTGGGGCGTCGGCGTTCCTCGACGCCTGGTTTTGCCGACCGATCTGATTTTTGTTACGCTCTTCGGCGTCAGGTTGTCGTTCACGCGCCTGATCGCCCTTGGCGTTGCGTTGGCGATGGCCGGCGGCGTCGGCCTCTTGCTCAGCCTAACCCGCATCGGATTGGGCATGCGTGCTCTCGCCAGCGACCGTCACATCGGCGCGGCCATCGGCATACCCGTCGTGCGCTTCGACTCCCTCGCCTGGCTGCTCAACGGCATGTTTGCCGGAATTGCCGGCATCCTGCTGGCCAACCTCAATCGGCTCGATCCGGCTTATTTGACCTTTCTCGTCATCCCGGCTATCGCGGCCGCGATTCTGGGCCGCCTGTCATCGCTGCCGGGCGCGTTCATCGGCGGCATGGTCGCCGGCTTAATCGAGGCGCTGCTCATCGCCTTTCCCGACGTTGCCAATCTGCGCAGCGCCGGTCCCTACATCGCCGCTTTGATTTTTTTGATGATTTTCGGCGCAGGCCATGGTGTCGGAGCGCGGGAATGATCGAACGCGGCACGATCCATCTTCGCAAGATCGACCTCAGCGAAATCCAACTTGCCATGTTTGCCGCCGTCCGCCCGCTGCTTCCGGCCGGCGCGACAATCCCCCCGGCGGCGCGGGTGGCCGCCATCGTCGCGGTGGTCGGTGTCGTTTCCGGCGCCATCGCGCTGACGGCCGACGGGTATTGGCTGTCGAATTTCACCCAGGCCTATTGCATGATCTTGGCGATCCTCGGCTGCGCGCTGCTTTACGGTCAGCTCGGCCTGGTTTCGCTTTGCCAATGGGCGCTGGTCGGCGTCGGCGGCTGGGTCAGCCTGCGCTTCTATCACTCCGTCCATCCGCCCTTCTTCGTCACCATTCTCGTCGGCGGCGTCGGCGCCTCGGTGGTCGGCATGATTTGGGGCCTGCCGGCCTTGCGCATGCGCGGGCTTTATCTGGCGCTGGTCACGCTGATGCTGGCCGGCGCCTTCCAAACCTTGGTGGTGGTGACCAGCTTTCCGGTGGGCGGTCCCGGTTTCCTCGGCCAGGTCGGCGCCAGCGGCAATGACCGCGTCAGCATGGCGCGGCCGATCTTTGCCGCCGGCGATGCCGGCTATTTTCTCTTCGTCGCCGGCGTGACGCTCGTCTGCATCTTTTTGGTCGAAGCGCATCGCTGCAGCAAGCCCGGCCGGGCCTGGGCGCTGATCCGCAAAGACGAGCAAATGGCGGTAGCGGCCGGCGTTGGCGTCGTCTTCTACAAGGCTTGGGCATTTGCGCTGTCCGGATTTCTCGCCGGCGTCGCCGGTGCGCTGCTGGCCGGCCTGTTCGGCCAGCTCGACGCCTCGGCCTTCCCGACCACAAACTCCATCGTGATTTTCATCGGCACTTTGCTGGGCGGATACGAAGTCTGGCTCGGCGCCTTCCTTGGCGGCATCTTGACCCGCTTCATTCCCGCCCTGCTGATTGATCTCAACGTCAATACCAATGTCGGCTTCATGATCTTCGGCGCGGCGTTGTTGTTCGCCTTGCGCGACCCCTTGGGGATCGGCGGCCAGCTCGCGATTCTGGCCGAGCGGATCTACATGCTGACAGCCGAGCGCCTCACCAAGGACTTGCAGGCCGGGCGGACGCCGTGATCAAGATCGAATCGCTGACCGTGCAATTCGGCGGCATCAAGCCGCTCGACATGCTCGACGCCGAATTCGCGGCGCCGATTTGCGGGCTGATCGGCCCCAACGGCGCCGGCAAGACGACCTTGCTCAACGTCCTCTCCGGCTTCATCACACCGGTCATGGGCACCATCGTGCTCGACGGCGCCTTGCTGTCGAGCCTTTCACCGCGCCGCCGCGTCGGGCTCGGGCTGCGCCGCACTTTTCAGCAAGAACTCGTCGTCGATGAATTGACGGCGATGGAAAATGTTCGGGCGGTCGCGGATCACGTCTCGACTGACCGGACCAGCGCCCGGCGCGAGGTCGGTTCGGCACTCGATTTCGTCGGTCTCACCCAACGGCGCCATGCACTCGGCCGCCAGCTCAATCTGTTCGAGCGCCGCATGGTCGAAATCGCCAAGACCTTGATCGGCCGCCCCAGGGTCATCCTCATGGACGAGCCGGGGGCGGGCCTCAACGAGGCGGAAACGGAGCGCCTCCGCCGACTGCTCGTCGAGCTTCCCTTGGCGTTCGACTCTCAGCTCGTGCTCGTCGATCACGACGCCGACCTGATCGCTTCGGTCTGCATCGAGACGCTGGTGCTGGATTTCGGCAAACGGCTTGCCATGGGCCCGACCCGCGCGGTGCTCGACGATCCCGACGTGCGGCGGGCTTATCTGGGACGCGATTAGCGCCATGAGCGGCTCCGAACTGGCGATACGGAATCTCTTCGTCAGCCGCGGCGGGCGCCCGGTGCTGCGCGATGTCTCGATCAGCGTGCTGCCCGGCGAAATCACGGCGCTGCTTGGCGCCAACGGCGCCGGCAAATCGACGCTCGTTCTTGCCACCGCCGGCATCCTGCCGGCGCAGCGCGGCGATATTTCCTGCGACGGCGTGCAACTGTCGGGGCGGCCGCCCGATGCAGTGCGCCGGCACGGCGTGGCTTTGGTGCTTGAGGGTCATCCGGTTCTGAGCGGCCTCTCCGTGCGCGACAATCTGGCCGCCGCCGCCTTGATGCATTCACGGCAGGACGCCGAGCGCGAAATCGAGACGGCGCTCGACATCTTTCCCGAGCTGCGCCCCCGGCTCTCGACCGCGGCGCAGAATCTCTCCGGCGGCCAGAAGCAGATGGTGGTGATTGCGCAAGGCATGATCGCCCGGCCGCGCTATCTTTTGATCGACGAATTGTCCTTCGGCCTGGCGCCATCGATCGTTAGCCGGCTGGCCGAGACGATAAAGATCATCGCCCGACGCGGCGTCGGCATTCTGCTCATCGAGCAATTCACCACGCTGGCGTTGACGCTGGCCAAACGCGCCGTGGTGCTGGAGCGCGGCGCGCTCGCCTTCGCCGGCTCTTCCGAGGAGCTTCGCCGCAAGCCGGAAATCCTGCACGGCGCCTACCTCGCCGCCGGAAAATTCGCCTGTTCCGAAACCGTCAGGGAGCAATGAGATGAAATCGTCGGAGCTTTTCGACGTAACGGGTCTCGCCACCATCGTTACCGGCGCGGCCAGCGGCATCGGCT
>JASHRY010000087.1 GCA_030037105.1 Xanthobacteraceae bacterium | reverse complement strand
GCCGATTTGCGCCGGAACGCGCGGACGTGGCGCGGGCGCGCCTTCCTTCCGGGCCGAGCTTTAACTTCGGTCCTCCGTCAACGCAGGGTCCTCTCATGACAACTTTGTGGCTTATCGTTCTCTGCGGTATTCTTGCGCTCGTCTATGCCGTCTGGGCGATCAGTTCGGTGATGCGGTCTGATCCCGGCAGCGACAAGATGCGGGAGATTTCCGCGGCGGTGCGCGAAGGCGCGCAGGCCTATCTGCGGCGGCAATACACGACGATTGCCGTTGTCGGCATCATCATTTTCCTGATCATCGGGTTTCTCCTCGGCTGGTTCGTCGCTGTCGGCTTTGCCGTCGGCGCGATCTTGTCGGGCGCGGCCGGCTTTATCGGCATGAACGTCTCGGTGCGCGCCAATTCGCGCACCGCGCAGGCTTCGATCGGTTCGCTCGCCGGCGGGCTTGCGCTTGCCTTCCGCGCCGGCGCCTCGACCGGACTCCTGGTCGCCGGGCTCGCGCTTCTCGGCGTCACCCTTTATTTCGGCTTTCTCATCGGCACGCTGCACCTTGCCGCGGACGACCGCACCGTGACCAACGCGCTGGTGGCGCTCGGCTTCGGCGCCTCTTTGATCTCGATCTTCGCCCGCCTCGGCGGCGGCATCTTCACCAAGAGCGCCGACGTCGGCGGCGATCTCGTCGGCAAGGTCGAAGCCGGCATTCCCGAGGATGATCCGCGCAATCCCGCCACCATCGCCGACAATGTCGGCGACAATGTCGGCGACTGCGCCGGCATGGCCGCCGATCTGTTCGAAACCTACGTCGTCACCACAGTCGCCACCATGGTGCTCGCCTCGATCTTCGCCAGGGCCGCCGGCGCCGGCGCCGACGTTTTGCGCACGATGATGACGCTGCCGCTCGCCATCGGCGGCATCTGCATCATCACCTCGATCCTCGGCACGTTCTTCGTCCGGCTGCCGGCCAACCAGTCGATCATGGGCGGGCTTTACCGCGGCGTGATCGCGACCGGCATTCTTTCGCTCGGCGGCGTCGCGCTGGTGATTTGGCTGCTGATCGGCTTCGGCCCGGTGACCGGCCTCGCTTATACCGGCCTGTCGCTCTATTTCTGCGGCATCGTCGGGCTCATCGTCACCGGCCTGATCGTGTGGATCACGGAATATTATACCGGCACCACCTTCCGCCCGGTGCAGTCGATCGCCAAGGCTTCGGTGACCGGCCACGGCACCAACATCATCCAGGGGCTGGCGGTCTCGCTCGAAGCGACCGCGCTGCCGGCGATCGTCATCATTGCAGGCATCCTTTTTGCCGTGAATCTCGCCGGCCTGTTCGGCCTCGCCATTGCGGTGACGACGATGCTGTCGCTCGCCGGAATGATCGTCGCGCTTGACGCCTTCGGCCCGGTCACCGACAATGCCGGCGGCATTGCCGAAATGGCCGGCCTGCCCAAGGACGTGCGCAAGTCGACCGACGCGCTCGATGCCGTGGGCAACACCACAAAGGCGGTGACCAAGGGTTACGCCATCGGCTCGGCCGGGCTCGGCGCTCTGGTGCTGTTTGCGGCCTACAATCAGGACCTCAGCTACTTCATCACCGGCTCGGGCACGCATCCCTATTTCCAGGGCGTGACGCTCAACTTTTCCTTGAGCAACCCCTACGTCGTGGTCGGCCTCTTGTTTGGCGGCTTGTTGCCCTATCTGTTCGGCGCGCTCGGCATGACGGCGGTCGGCCGCGCCGCCTCATCGATCGTCGAGGAGGTACGGCGGCAATTCCGCGAGCGGCCCGGCATCATGCAAGGCAAGGACAAGCCCGATTACGGCCGCGCCGTCGATATGCTCACGCGCGCCGCGATCAGGGAGATGATCGTGCCGTCGCTTCTCCCGGTGCTGTCGCCGATCGTCGGCTATTTCATCATCTACTTCATCGCCGGCGGCGGCGCCGCCGGCAAGTCGGCGGCCTTCTCGGCGCTCGGCGCCATGTTGCTCGGCGTGATCGTGACCGGTCTTTTCGTCGCCATCTCCATGACCTCGGGCGGCGGCGCCTGGGACAACGCCAAGAAATACATCGAGGACGGCCATTATGGCGGCAAAGGCTCCGACGCCCATAAGGCCGCGGTCACCGGCGATACGGTCGGCGATCCCTACAAGGATACGGCCGGGCCGGCGGTCAATCCGATGATCAAGATCACCAATATCGTCGCGTTGCTGCTGCTGGCCGTGTTGGCCCATTAGCTGGCGAAGCGACGGCTGGTTCGCAACCCGGGGCGGGCTCCTCGATCGAGCGGCGGTCGCCTCGGTATGACCGAGCGCGCCCGCCCGCCTCAGAATGGCAGGCCTATATGCGCATTTTCGAGGGTGTGGAACAGGGCCTTGATAAAACTGAGCTCGGACCCGGCGGTCGGCGTCGTTCGGCTGATGAAATCAAACACTTTGCCGTCCTTGATGCCGTAGGATGCGACCCGCTCGACGCGACGGTTCTTGTCGAAATAGATCGCGATGACGCGCTGGTCGGTGATTCTCGTCGGCAGGAATGCGACCGGCCGCTCGGCGCGTTGCGAGATGTAATAGAACGCTTCGCCGCTGACCGTGGCGACGGTCGAGGGCGTGCCGAGAACGATCAGCACCTGTTCCTGCGACGCGCCGAGCGGGATTTGTTGGAGCGCCCCTTCGGGCAGCACGTAGCCGCGCTGAAAAGTTTCGCCGAAGCACCCGCCGAGCGTGAGCGCGAGCGTAAAAATCAGCGCATAGGCCGCTGCGGCGCGTCCGCTCCTCCCATGCCCGAGATTGCCCCGCATCCTCAATCCACCTTCAGTCCGACCGTCGCTCGGCAAGCGGACAATTGGCGCTCCGCCGCCCCGGGGGTGATCTCGGAGCCCGTTCGGAGATGAGCTATCCCTATGATCCTACCGCGGATTCGGCGCGGCCGCCACGACCGCAGCATCGACGCGCTCTATGGCATGATCGTGGCGCAGGCGCGTTCGACGGCGTTTTACGCCGGCTACGGCGTGCCGGACACGGTACAGGGTCGCTTCGATCTGATCGTGCTGCATCTCGTCCTCATCCTGCGCCGGCTTGACCGGCAAAACGATACGGAAGCGGAGCGCGGGGGCGGTCCGGCACGCAATCTGGGACAGCGGCTTTTCGACCTCTTCTGTCGCGATCTCGATGACAATCTTCGCGAGATGGGCGTGGGTGACCTCGCGGTGCCCAAGGAGATGCGGCGTTTTGCCGAGGCGTTTTACGGTCGCCAGGCCGCCTATCGTGGCGCGCTCGCCGCCACCGAAGAGCCGGAGCTTGAGAAGGCGCTCGCGCGCAATATCTACGGGACCGCCGGTGTCGACGACAGGGCCGCGCGGCTCGCGCGTTATACGCGCGCGGCGGCGAGGCGGTTGGATACCGCGGAGGAGGGCGCTTTGCTCGCCGGCCAGGTGGTCTTCCCCAACCCTGAGGTCATTGCGCATGCATGAGCGTGGATCGGCAGAATACGCGCCGTCGCCCTGGCGCGTCCCGATTGCGATCGAGGATGTTGCCGAGACCGGCGAGCATTTCGATCTTGTCGCCGACGCGGAGGTGCGCGCCGGCGTGGCGCGCATGGCGGGCCTGCGCGATTTGTCACGCCTCGAGGCGAATTTCGATGTGACGCGCCGCGGCGCGGGCGGGCTCCACGTGGCCGGCAGGGTTTCCGCAACGGTCGGTCAAGTCTGCGTGGTCACGCTCGAACCTCTCGCCAACGAGGTCGAGGAGGCGGTCGATCTTCTGTTCCTGCCGCAGCCGATCGGGCAACGGGCCGACGCCGCCGCGGCGAAAGACAAGTCGCGCGCAATGAAGTGGGACGAATCGGAGCCGCTGATCGGCGGAATGATCGATCTCGGCGCGCTCGCCACCGAATTCCTCATCCTCGGCCTCGATCCTTATCCCCGCACGCCCGGCGCGGTTTTTGAACCGCCGCGGGAATCGAAGCCGGAGCAAGGACCGTTTGCCGCGCTTGCGGGACTCAATAAGGATCGCGATGGCCGCTGATCGCAGTTGTTTCCAGGCACCGAACCGCTATTCTAACTTTCGATCTCGCCGCGCCCTTATTCGGACCTGGAGCGTGATGCGGAAAGTGGGAACCTGCGTCCCGGAAAGATCATGCTCCACCAAAGAGCCAGCGCGCGATCCGGTTTGATGTGATCGGATTGCTTTAGGACCGCAAGGTCATTCAATGCCGCAAAAGGTCCGCATTGCTCTTGACGCGATGGGCGGCGACTACGGCCCCGCCGTGGTCGTCGCCGGCGCGGAACTGGCGTTGGCGCGTTACCCGGAAAGCGAGTTTGTGTTCTTCGGCCAGAAGTCGCAGATCGCGCCGCTCCTTGCCGCGCGCCCGGCGCTGAAAACCGCCTCGCAACTCGTCCATACCGACATCGCAGTGCGGATGGAGGATAAACCGAGCCAGGCTTTGCGCTATGGCCGGCGGAAATCCTCGATGTGGCTGGCGATCGACGCGGTGAAGACGAGACAAGCGGACATGGCGGTGTCGGCGGGCAATACCGGCGCCCTGATGGCGATGTCGAAATTCGAGCTCAAAACGCTCTCCGGCATCGAGCGGCCGGCCATCGCGGCGCTGTGGCCGACCTTGCGCGGTGCCTCGGTGGTGCTCGACCTCGGCGCCTCGATTGGCGCGGACGCCGCGCATCTCGTCAATCTCGCCGTCATGGGCGCGGCGACGGCGCGCATCTTGTTCGGCTTCGACCGCCCGACGGTCGGGCTCCTCAATATCGGCGTGGAGGAGGTGAAAGGGCTCGAACAAGTGCGCGAGGCCGGCCGCATCCTGCGCGAAGGGAGACTGCCCGGTCTCGATTATCACGGCTTCGTCGAAGGCGATGATATCGGTCGGGGCAAGGTCGATGTCGTCGTCACCGAAGGATTTGCCGGCAACATCGCGCTGAAGACGGCCGAGGGCACGGCGCGGCAGATGGCCGAATACCTCAAAAATGCGATGCGCCATTCGCTCGGCGCGCGGATCGGATATCTGTTCGCGCGTTCGGCATTCGCGCAATTACGCGAGCGTATGGACCCGCGCCGGGCCAATGGCGGCGTTTTTCTCGGCCTCAACGGCATCGTCATCAAGAGCCACGGCGGCACCGATGCCGAAGGTTTTGCCGCCGCCATCGAGCTCGGCTACGGCGTGGTGCGCGATCAACTTCTGGACAAGATCACGGCCGCCCTCGGACGGACTGGTAAGGAGTCGGACCTGATATTTGGCGGAGCCGTCTCGTGACGGCTCGCCGTTCCGTCGTGCTCGGTTGCGGCAGCTATCTGCCGACCCGCATTCTGACCAACGCCGAGCTCGCGCTAAAGGTCGATACATCCGACGAATGGATCGTGCAGCGCACCGGCATTCACGAGCGCCGGATCGCCGCGCCCGGCGAATTGACCTCGCAGATGGCCGTGCACGCGGCGCGCGCCGCGCTCGCCCACGCGCGTCTTGATGCGCAGTCGATCGATCTTATCGTGCTCGCAACTTCGACGCCCGATAACACCTTTCCGGCGAGCGCGGTTTCGGTGCAGGCCGGCCTTGGGATCACGCATGGCGCGGCCTTCGATCTGCAGGCCGTGTGTTCCGGCTTCGTGTATGCGTTGGCCGCGGCCGACGGGCTCCTCCAATCGGGCGCATTCTCCCACGCGCTGGTGATCGGCGCCGAGACTTTTTCCCGCCTTCTCGATTGGACCGACCGCGGCACCTGCGTCCTGTTCGGCGACGGCGCCGGCGCCGTCGTCCTCGCTGTCCAGGAGCAGCCGGGCGGGCGCGAAGACCGCGGCATTCTCGCGGTCCGCCTGCGGTCCGACGGCCGGTACAAATCGAAGCTCTATGTGGACGGCGGACCGTCATCGACCGGCACGGTCGGCCATTTGCGCATGGAAGGCCGCGAGGTGTTCCGTCACGCCGTGGC
>JASHRY010000086.1 GCA_030037105.1 Xanthobacteraceae bacterium | reverse complement strand
GCAAGTGTTCGTGTTGCTGTCGATCCTGCTTTGGTTCATGCACCGTGCCAATATCGCCCGGCTTGTCCGCGGAACGGAGAGCAAGATCGGCGCCGGGTCAAAGGCCGCTCCGCCGCCCTGACGGCTATCGCCTTTTCACCTCGCCGCGGGTTTGGGACTATGCTGACCCGCGAACGCGACAGGCGCGGGGGGCGCGGGGGGCGAAGACAAGCAGGGCGTCCGCCTGACGGACGAGCAGCGGATCGATTGGCTGCGATTGATCCGCAGCCAGAACGTCGGTCCGCGCGGTATTATGGCGCAAACGCCACAACGGCATGGCTGGTAGGCCGTGCCGTGATTAGCTGGCGCGCCGTGTGGCGGCGCGCGGCGCTGGCCGCTCTAGTTGGCATATGCAGTGCCTCCTTCCACCCATGGCGATATATGGATTTGGCCGGGATCGATGATGGTGGGATCAACTGGAAGAGCCAAGACAGGGAACGTCCCTGGTTTCCAATTATCGATTGTGAAAGCGATCCCAGTTTGGTGCTCGATCCTGTCGAGGGATCGATAACGAATACACCCAGTCACCCATGGGAAGATAAATTCTGCATTCCTACCGGTTGCAGCTCGATACGCTTTTCCTGCGGATTCAATTTCTTCTGCCGTTATTCCAACGGAAGCACCGAACCCGGTTTTTTGACTTGGAAATACCGTTATCCCAATGGTGCTTTGCTTGGAAAGCGGTCGGTCGCATCTAATCCGTTGACGCTCGCGTGCTGTTGTCGATCCGACCTTGCCATCCTCCCCCGAAAGATACGCTTCAATATCAGGGAAAACATAGAACGCAGGCAAATGCCCATCATTGTGGAAAGTGAAGCCGATAGGGAAAGTCAGACCTCCAGACTGGTTTCGGAAAATCTTTCCGCCGGGACTCAAATCAGCATATATCCATGGTCGCTGTTCGGCTTTCATCTCGTTGAGAGTGCCACTCAAAATGTGCCATTGAGCGATACCGACTCCAATTGTAGCGGCAGTGAATGCGGCTATTGCGACCGTTGCTCCCGCAGTCCAATTAGCGGCCCGGTAGCTTGCTTTTTCTTGATCGTATTTGGCTCGTTGAGCCTCGGCATAGGTATCTACCAGCTTTGTAACTATGCGAAGCCACGATGGCATTTCGGTTGGGCCGTGATCCTAGGGGAGGCCGCTATCATTTATGGCGTATCCCATCTATTGATCGGCCTGTCCCCCTCCTAGATCATATTTCCTCTAATGCTACTCCGTCTAAATCTAAGGCTGCAAGGCACGCGAGAAAGAACGTTGCTGGGAACGTGCCCCGCGCCAGCTTATTCGTAATCGACGATTCCGTTTCCTTCAGGCCGTGATTTTTGAGTCGCTTCGCCAGCTCGGCATACGTAACCTCACATTCCCGTAGCTTGTGCTTCAGGAAAGCGGCGGCCCGTTCCGCCCATTCGTCTTCAGATTTGATGTTCATGCGGCTATGCCCCTATCGCATGTGCGAGCCTCGCATATATGCGATATTGCATTTGACAAGTCAATACCTCGCATATATGGTAGCTCGCATAAACACGAGGTTACCAAATGGCCCAGCATTTCCTCCTTTCCAAAGCCGCCAAGACCCTCTCGTTGGCGCAGGTTTTCACGATGAAGGACGAAGAGGCGGAGAAGACGTTCCGCCGTATTCGCTGGCACGAAACCGAAGGCCAGCCGGTTTGCCCGCATTGCGGCGGCACCGATGCTTACGATTGCCGGCGGTTGAAGGGCGCACCCCGGTTCCGTTGCCGGGCTTGCGGTAAGGACTTCACCATCACGTCCGGGACGCTGTTTGCCTCTCATAAACTGCCGCTCCGCTGTTATCTCGCGGCCATCGCGATCTTCTGCAATGAGGTTAAGGGTAAGTCGGCCTTGGCGCTCTCACGCGACCTGAACGTATCCTACAAGTGCGCTTTTGTGTTGCTGCACAAGCTGCGCGAGGCGATGGCTGCGGAACTGAAGGGCCGCGTCGTCGGCGGGGAAGGCAAGACGGCGGAAGTCGATACTGGCTATTTCGGCGGCTACGTGAAGCCAGCGAACATCGCCGATCACCGCAAGGACCGCCGCTTTGCTGAGAACCAGTCAGGCAAGCGCAAGGCGGTTGTGGTCATCCGCGAGCGTAACGGCAACACGCTCCCGTCCGTGTTCCGTACCGAAGGGCAGGCGCTCAATTTCATCCGCTCGCGCATCGCCAAGGGGACGGTGGTCAACGCCGATGAGTCGGCGAACTGGAACGATCTACACGCCCGCTTTGAAATGAAGCGCATCAACCACGAGGAGGCGTACAGCCTGAACGGCGCGTGCACGAATTGGGCGGAGGAATTTTTCTCCCGCATGCGCCGGGCGGAAATCGGCCACCACCACCATCTGGCGGGCGCTTATTTGCTCCGCTACGCGCAGGAGGCGTCATGGCGCGAAGATAACCGCCAGTCATCGAACGGCGAGCAAGTGAAACGTCTTACCCGGCTTGCTCTCAGCAACAAGCCATCGGTCGATTTCACCGGCTACTGGCAACGGCACCTTCCGGTTTGACACGGCACCTTCCGGTTTGACTATGCCCCACGCTTTCAAAGTCACGCCCGATCATCCTGCCGTCCCGTATCTCGTTCGGCTTCACGCCGATCTGGGCGGAAAGATTTTGGAGAACCGGAAAGAGGCCAAGCGCCTCGCCGACGCAATGGAGCACGTCGAAGCCGTGATCCGTTTGTTCGATCCGTCCTATGACGTGACGCGGATCGCCGCGCGACGGCGCTACAAGGGCAACGGCATCTTCAAGCGCGGAACGATCCTGCGGCACGCCTTAGATGTGCTGCGGAAGGCGCCTGGGCCGCTCACGGCGAGAGAGATAACGGAGCGGTTGCTATCCGAGCGGCGCGCTACGCTCACGCCCAAGGCCATGCGGAGTCTGATAGCCAGCGTCCAAACTTCGCTGGTAAATCATGACGGTAAGACGGTTGCTCGCGTCGGCGATGGAATGCCGGGCCGCTGGCGGGTCACATAAGGCTATTCATGTACTGTAAGATATAACGTGCCATCAGGCATTGGCGCGTGGAAATAGATGATTGCATATCTACTGTTAAATTCTTTAACTTCGTGTGGCGGCAATCTGATGTCCGGGGAAGATATTTCTAATGTCCCAACGTAGACCGGCGTATCGAAACTAACAAACAGCGTGCAGAAAATATCTCTTCTTACCTCCTCGCCTGTGCCTTCCTTAATTCCAACAAGCACCTGCCTCATCCAATACCACCGAAATATATTCGTCGCTGTGAGGCGCTGAGGTGTCCGATCATCAGGAAAAATATGCAATCGTAAGTCGGCGTTCTTTAAGAACTTGCCGGACGGCGCATCGCGAAATGTACCGATCATGAGACCGGCGGCAATGCCGACTAGCAATACACCAACAAACATACCGGTTAGCGTGGCCCACGTTGGCATTTTAGGCCACTCTGGCGGGGCTAAGGACCAAAGCCCCAAGATCAAGGCAAGCGCAACGCCAACCAAACCGATAATGCGATCGACCATTTCAAGCATCCCGTTCACTAGGAATAGCCCGTCTGTGGCGTTTGCGCCATAATACCGGGTCCGCGCACCTTTCGCGCGCTGGTCAATCATTTCGGCGGCGCGCGCGCCGCGCTCGAGGCGTTGCCTTCGCTCGCCCGACGCGGCGGCGCCGGCACGGCCATGCAGGTGTGCGCGCGCGCGGACGCCGAGCGTGAAATCGCCGCCGCACAGAAGCTCGGCGTCACCTTCGTGGCGCTGGGCGAACCTGCCTATCCGCTGCGGCTGCAGATGATCGAGGACGCACCGCCCTTGATTGCGATCCGCGGGCAAGCTCCGGCTCTCGCTCTCCCGATGGTCGCGATCGTCGGCTCGCGCAACGCCTCGGGCGCAGGTACCAAATTCACGCAGCGGATCGCGCGCGAACTCGGCGAGGCCGGTTTTGCCATCGTTTCCGGGCTGGCGCGCGGCATCGATGCGGCGGCGCATCGCGCCGGCCTGCAAACCGGAACGATCGCCGTTCTCGCCGGCGGCCACGACCGCGTCTATCCAATCGAGCATGCGGACTTGCTCGACGAGATCATGGCTGCCGGCGCCGCGCTCTCCGAAATGCCGCTCGGCTGGGAGCCGCGCGGGCGCGATTTCCCGCGCCGGAACCGATTGATTTCCGGGTTGTCGCTCGGCGTCGTCATCGTCGAGGCCGCCAGGCGTTCGGGCTCGCTGATTACCGCGCGGTTTGCGCTCGAACAGGGCCGTGAAGTGTTTGCCGTTCCCGGCTCCCCGCTCGACCCGCGCGCCGAGGGCACCAATGGACTCATCAAGCAGGGGGCGACGCCGGTGACCGAGACCGCCGATATCGTCTCCGTGCTGCAGCCGATCCTGGAAGGGAAGAAACTCCCGGCGCGGGAGCCGGAACCGCAACCG
Organism: Xanthobacteraceae bacterium; assembly: GCA_030037105.1. The sequence goes on along the minus strand of JASHRY010000086.1, from coordinate 1,818 downwards.
GCCGAAGGCGAATCTCGCGACGGCGCCGAGCCGGCGCCCGACGAACGCTCGCGCATCGTTGCCCTGCTCGGCCCGGCTCCGCTGCTGATCGACGACCTCGTGAGATTGTCGCAAAGCTCGCCGGCGGTGGTGCGGATGGTGCTGCTCGAACTTGAAATCGCCGGACGCTTGGAACGCCATGGAGGCGGGCTGGTGTCGCTCGTTTAGATCGGCCTTGCAGTCCTTTCCCAGTGCACCCGCTCCGCTTCGGCGCGGATTTCAGGGAAAATCCCGGCTTGACCGGCGCGGTTGCGTCTTTTCACTGTGGCGCTTTCCCGGGGAGGTTACCACGAAAGCGGCGATGTTGCAGCGGGTTTTGCTCGTTCTGGTGCTCGCGTTCGCCGGCACGCAGGCGAGCGGCGCCAGTGAAAATTCGTTTTCCGCCTTCCTTGCCGCGCTATGGCCGGACGCCGCCGCGCACGGGATTACGCGACAGACCTTCGACATTGCTTTCGCCGGGCTCACGCCCGATGCTGGAGTGATTGCGGCCATGCAGCGGCAACCGGAATACGGCAAGCCGTTCGGCGCTTATCTCACGGGATTGGTCTCGCCCTCGCGAATCGCCATCGGTCAGCGGAAATCGTCGCAATGGAGCGGTACATTGCACGCCGTGGAGAAAAAATTCGGCGTCGAGGGGACTATCCTTGTCAGCATCTGGGGCGTCGAGTCGTCCTTCGGCGAAGCGCAAGACCATTGGGACGTGTTCCGATCGCTGGCGACGCTGGCCCGGGCGCGGTTTCAGCATCCCTTTTTCCGCGATGAATTGCTGAGCGCGCTCAAAATTCTGCAGGACGACCATATCCCGCGCCGGCAGTTCCTCGGCTCCTGGGCGGGCGCCATGGGGCAGGCGCAATTCGTGCCGTCGAGTTTTCTCACTTACGCTGTCGATTTCGATGGCGACGGCCGGCCGGACATTTGGCGCAGCGTCCCCGACGTGCTCGCCTCGATCGCAAACTATTTGCAGAAATCGGGCTGGCAGCCGGGGCTGCCTTGGGGCTTCGAGGTCATGCTGCCGCGGGGATTTGACTACGCGACGAGCCGCGGCACCTTCGGTCAGTGGGCGGCGCGCGGATTGACCCGCGCGGACGGCGGTCGCCTTCCCGATGCCGGCGGAGCGATCCTGTTCTTCCCAAGCGGCGGAGCGGGCCCGGCCTTTCTCGTCACCAAAAATTTCATCGTGCTCAAGCGCTTTAACAATTCGGACGCCTATGCCCTTGCCGTTGCGGAGCTATCAGACCGGTTGCGCGGCCTGCCGCCGATCCGCGCGGCGTGGCCGGCTGATGACTTCCAGCCCTCGCGCGACGAGCGCATCGCGCTGCAGCACAAGCTCGCCGACCTCGGCTACAAAATTCAGGATTTCACCGGCCATTTCGATTTCGATCTGCGCGATGCGGTGCGCGACCAGGAGCGGCGCTTTGGAATGATTCCCGACGGTTATCCAAGCCGCGCATTCCTCGACCGCATCGGAGTGCGATAACGACCGGCCGGCTCTTCCTCAACCGCGCGGCGCGCGACGGTCGGATCCCGCCCCCTCTTTCGCAACCTGATCGGCTTCGAGCCGCGCCATATCGAGAATATAGGCGAGCGCATCGAGGTCGTGGCTCTTGGCAAGCTGCGCCAGTTCTTCCACGAGTGAAGCTATATAATGAGCGGCGCTTGGCGCATCCGACTTGCGACCATCGTCTGACGTCATAAAGCCCTCGCGACACCTGCGGATCTATGGCACTCCATGCCACACTACCTATATATGTATTAATCCATTTGAACAACCAAAGAGAG
>JASHRY010000085.1 GCA_030037105.1 Xanthobacteraceae bacterium | reverse complement strand
GATCACGCGTGCGCGCAGCTTGTAGAGGTTGAGTTTGCCGATGAGCGTCGTGGCCGCCGCGCGCGCGATGTCGAGGAAGAAACCGCCGCCATCCTTGGCCGGCGCCTCGACGACGATGAAGTCGGCGATGATCTTGCCTTGTGGCGACAGGAGCGCGCCAAAGCGCGACGCGCCCGCCGTCAGCTTGAGGATATCGGCGCTGGAGAGCCCGTGGAGAAAATGCCGGGCGTCGTCGCCGGCGACTTTGACCACGCCGCGGTCCGGGAGCAGGGCAGCCTTCATGCAAGCAACTTTCCTGGCATGGGCGGCAAGCTAAGGGACCTGCCGGCTCCTCTCAAGGGGCGGCTTGCGGACCGGGCGTTCGCGATGACGGGATTCCGGGTTCGGCGGAGCAGGGAGTCCGCTACTGCCGCGACAGGTCCACCGAAAATTCGCCGTTGCGGATGCGCGGGGCGAGGTTTTCCGCATAACGGGCGGTCGGCTCCTCGCCGTAGGTTGAGATCAACTCGGCGAGCGCGAGGAAGAGAGCGGTTTGCGCCAGGCAATCGTCGTCGATGCCCTCGTGATGCGCCTCCGCCCAGGCTTCCTGCAAGTAAGCGAGCGCCAGCCGCTTCTGTTCGTGATCCGTCGCGGCCTCGCGCGCCGCAAGAATCTGCGTCGCCATGCTCATCGCAATCACATTGTCGCCACGGGGATGGCAAGCCCCCCGGGGCAGCGTCCCTACCTGCGGCACGTTAGCACGGCCTCGGCCGGGGCTGGGTTGAACCTTAAAGCAGGGTTAATGCGCGTGCGCTCAATTGGCGTAGCGGGCGGTGATCTCGCGGGCGATCTTGGCGCCCTCTCGGAGATAGCGCCGAATGGCGAGATCGGCCGCCGCCGTGCAGGTGCGGTAGCTCTGCTGGAAGGCGCGATAGCCGCGGTTGAAGCTCGCCACCATCCGGTCGTGGCGTTCGCCGGCCGGCGCCTCGGCATCGATCAGGGCCTGCGCCTCGTTGCGCCATTTCTGGCCTTCGTGTGCGCCGCAAATGCGACGGAGGAAATGCAGCGCGCCGAGGATTTCGGAGAGCCGCTGCAGGTCGTGATCGTAGGGTGCCACCTGCGGCGGCGCCGGGGCCTGCGTCTGAGCCTGCGGCTGGATTTTAGGCTGAGCGTGGGGCCCAATCCTGGGCTGAGCTTGCGGCTGCGGCGGAATCTGGGCGCGGGCGGTCGCCGCGCAGAGACAGAGCAGGAGCGAAAGAACGATCGAAGTTCGCATGGGGTCTGGCGCACGGTCATGGTGGCACGGACTTAACTGCACGCCAAGCACGAGAACGCGGCATGGTTGAGACGGGCTCAGCGCAAGGCGGCGAGCCGCTCGCCGGCTGCGGCGACGATGTCCGCAAGCCCTTCGGTGGTTGCAAGGCCGGAAAGCTCGGACGGCTTGAGCCAGCGCGCCTCGGCCAATTCCTCGTTGAGCGATACCTCGCCGGCGATCCACCGCGCGGCAAAGGGTAGAATGACGAAATGCCGCTCGATCCGCCCGGCGGCGTCACGCGCCAGTACCTCGCGATAACCGGCAAGGATGACCGGCTCGATCGTCAGACCGGTTTCCTCGCGGACCTCGCGGATCACGGCTGCGACGAGTGTCTCCCCGAGTTCGACTCCGCCGCCGGGCAGGCTATAGAGGCCGAAAGCGGGCGGCCGGCCGCGGCGGACGATCAGCACGCGGCCGTCGCGGAAGATGGCGGCACTGACCGCGAGATAGGGCCGCGTCGGATAAGTGCGTGATTCGCCGCCGTCGCCGGTCAAGGGTCGGTCCGATTCGCTGGAGCGGGATGACGTCATCCTTGAATCGTCATCCGCTCTTGTTTTATCGCGCGTCCGGACGGAAAACCGGTTCCCGCTTATCCTTGCCGCGCTCTAATATCGAGGGGACGCGCGCCGTCGTCATTCGCTCATCAAGATTATTATCCCCATGTGCGGACGCTATGTCATCAGTTCGTCGCCGGATGCGATCCGGGCGCTGTTCGGTTACGACGAACGGCCGAATTTCCCGCCGCGCTACAATGTGGCGCCGACCCAGCCCATTCCGGTCGTGCGCCTTGCCGGCAATACGCGGTGCTTCGCGCTAGTGCGCTGGGGATTCATTCCCTCCTGGGTGAAGGACCCGAAGAGGATCGCGCTCCTCATTAATGCGCGCGGCGAATCCGTGCTCGACAAGCCGGCGTTCCGCAACGCCATGCGGCGCCGGCGCTGCCTTATTCCGGCCGACGGCTTCTATGACTGGCGGCCGGCCGAGCCGCGGCGGCCCTATTTCGTGCGGCCGAAAGGGTCCGCAGGACCGCTGGCCTTTGCCGGGCTGTGGGAAACCTGGACGGGTCCGGACGGCGAAGAGGTCGATACCGCCGCGATCATCACCACGCGGGCGAACCGCATGCTCTCCGCCATTCACCCGCGCATGCCGGTCATCGTCGCGCCGGAAGCCTTCGATCTATGGCTCGACTGCGCCAAGGTCGAACCCATGGCTGCTGCGGCGTTGATCGCGCCGGCGCCCGACGATCTGCTTGAATGCTACGAAGTCTCGCCGGCGGTGAACCGCGTCGCCAAAGACGACGCGCGCCTCATCGAGCCGGCAGGAGCAACGCCTGATCGGCTGGAGGCGGCGAAAGAGCCGACGGGCGAGGCGGGGCGCAAGCGCGGCGATCAGCCGTCATTGTTTTAAGATCGATCGCAGCAAGGGAACGGGGACCCGGTCATCGCGGTCGGCTCCGGCTTATGGCGGACGACGATGGTGCTCCGGCGCCGCGCGCTCTCACGCCCGCTCGACGAAGCTGTCGACCACGCGCTTCTCGCCGGCCTTGTCAAACTGGATGGTGAGCTTGTTGCCGTCTATGGCGGTGATGCTGCCGTTGCCGAATTTCTGGTGGAAGACGCGGTCGCCGGGCGCGAAAGCGGAGACGGTGCCGGTCGATTTCGCGATGAGTTCGCCTTCGATGGTGAGCGGCAGGCGGTTCTTCCGCGGTCCGAATGGATGATTCTCCTCACCGGATCGAGCGCCGCCCGCTCGACCTCGCATTGCCGCCGAGCGGTGGGATAAATCATCCTCCGCCTCATAATTCGGCTCGTCCCGGTCCGAAAAACCGCCGCGGCCGTCATCGGTCCTTTTTGCCTGCGCGCGTTGCCAGCCCGGCGTCGCATAATTGGAGCCGAACGACGTCATGGCGTCGAAGCGCGAGGCGCCATAGCCGCCGTAACCGCCGAAGCCGCCCTTGGCTTCGGCGACCTCGACATGCGCCTCCGGCAGTTCGTCGAGGAAGCGCGAGGGAATGTTGGTCTGCCACAGGCCGTGCATGCGGCGATTGGTGGAGAAATAGATCTTCGCCCGCTTGCGCGCCCGCGTCAGGCCGACATGGGCGAGGCGGCGCTCCTCCTCCAGCCCGGAGCGGCCCTGATCGTCGAGGGTACGCTGGTTCGGAAACACGCCTTCCTCCCAGCCGGGCAGAAACACGGTGTCGAATTCGAGTCCCTTGGCGGCGTGCAAGGTCATGACGTTGACCGCATCGGCCTCGGCCGCCTTCTCGTTGTCCATGACCAGCGAGATATGCTCCAGGAATCCCTGCAGGTTCTCGAACTCCTCCATGGAGCGAATGAGTTCCTTGAGGTTCTCCAGCCGGCCGGCGGCGTCGGCCGAGCGATCCTTCTGCCACATCTCGGTATAGCCGGATTCGTCGAGCACGATCTCGGCGAGCCGGGTGTGCGGAAGGCTGTCGCGCTCTCTGCGCCAGCGCTCGAGCGCTTCAAGAAGGCCGCGCAGCGCGCCGCGCGGCTTCGGCTTCAATTCGTCGGTCTCGACGAGCGCGCGCGCCGCTTCGGTGAGCGGCACGCGGCGCTTGCGCGCATGCTCGTGCGGGAGCTGCACGGTGGCGTCGCCGAGTCCGCGCTTGGGCACGTTGACGATGCGCTCGAAGGCGAGATCGTCGGCCGGCGAGTTGATCAGCCGCAGATAAGCGAGCGCGTCGCGGATTTCGGCGCGTTCATAGAAGCGCGGACCGCCGATCACCCGATAGGGCAGGCCGAGGGTGACGAAACGGTCCTCGAACTCGCGCATCTGGAACGAGGCGCGCACCAGGATCGCGATCTTGTTCAAGGCGTGGCCGCCGCGCTGTAATTCCTCGATCTCCTCGCCGATAGCGCGGGCTTCCTCCTCCGCATCCCAGGCGCCGGTCACCGACACCTTCTCGCCCGGCACGTCGTCGGTGCGCAACGTCTTGCCCAGCCGACCTTCATTGTGGGCGATAAGGTGCGCGGCGGCGGCGAGGATGTGGCCGGTCGAGCGATAATTGTGCTCCAGCCGGATCACCTTGGCGCCGGGAAAGTCGTGCTCGAAGCGCAGGATGTTGTCGATCTCGGCGCCGCGCCAGCCGTAGATCGACTGATCGTCGTCGCCCACGCAGCAAATGTTCTTGGCCGCTCGCTCCTCCGTCTCCCCGCTGACAGTCTTTCCCTCTCCTCTTGCGGGAGAGGGCGCCGGGCGAGCGTCAACGAGCGAGGCGGGTGAGGGGTTTGCGTGCGCGATGTTGCCGGACCCCTCATCCGGTTCCTCGCTCCGCTCGGAATCGCCCTCTCCCGCAAGGGGAGAGGGTAAGCGCGTGCGCTCCGGATTCGTGCGCTGCGCCAGGAGCCGCAGCCAGAGATACTGCGCCACGTTGGTGTCCTGGTATTCGTCCACCAGAATGAAGCGGAAGCGCGCCTGATATTGCCGCAGCACTTCGGGTTGTTGGCGGAACAGCCGGATGTTGTCCAAGAGCAAATCGCCGAAATCGGCGGCGTTGAGGATCTTCAGCCGCTCCTGATAGGCCTTGTAGAGTTTCAAACCCTTGCCGTTGGCGAAAACAGCGGCTTCGCCGGCGGGGACCTCTCCGGGTGCAAGCCCGCGGTTCTTCCAGCCGTCGATCAGCATCGCCAGCACGCGTGCCGGCCAGCGCTTCTCGTCGATATTCTCGGCTTCGAGAAGCTGCTTCAGCAACCGGATCTGGTCGTCGACGTCGAGAATGGTGAAATCGGACTTGAGGCCGACCAGCTCCGCGTGCCGGCGCAAGATCTTCACCCCGATCGAATGGAACGTGCCCAGCCACGGCATGCCCTCGACCACGCCGCCGACGATCTCGCCGACGCGCTCTTTCATCTCGCGCGCCGCCTTGTTGGTGAAGGTTACCGCCAGTATCTCGCTCGGCCGGGCGCGGGCGGTCGCCAGGATATGCGCGATGCGCACGGTGAGCACCCGTGTCTTGCCGGTGCCGGCGCCGGCAAGCACCAGAACCGGGCCGTCCAGCGCTTCGACGGCGAGCCGCTGCTCGGGATTGAGTCCGGCGAGGTAGGGCGCGCCGGCCGCGGCGCGGGCACGCGCGGCAATGCCGCCGGGCGCGGGCAGCGGAGGCGCCGCCGCCGGAGCTGCTTGCGGGTCGTGGGTCTCTCTCAAGGGATCAGCCAAGGCGCCTGATGTCCGTGATTCTCACGGTGAAAAAATGGCACTCCCGGCGGCAATTTGCGAGGGGAATACGAGCCGGCGGCGCAGGGGCCGCAAAATCACGCGGGCGCAATGTCGGTCAAGGCGAAGTCGCCGCCCTTGAACAGCAGCGGCGCGTCAAGCTCCCTGGCCAGCGCGTAGGCGAAGCAATCGCCGCAGTTGAGAACAGCTGGATTCCCGCGCCCTTTTCCGAAACGTCGATGCGCTTGGCGGGCGATCTCCATTTGCGGCAGCGTGGCGGCCACGATCTCAAGACCAAGTCTCGCAATCATCAAGTCGAATTCGCGTGGGTCGGCAGGTTTCGCCCAATCCTCGCAGACAATAGCCGCTTCGAAATAGCTCGCCGCCGACATCATTCTCTTGGGGAACGAAGCCAAACGTTCGATCAAGCTCGACGAATCGACCTCACGCTTGAAGATTGCGACCACAATCGAGGAATCGACGACCACTCGATCGGCGGCCATCACTTCGGCAATCCATTTTCGTCATAAAGATCGTCCACGGTGAGGGACTTTCCTCCCGCGCGTTGTGCCTGCACCCTCTCCTGTATCTTGCGAATGTCGGACGACAGTCTTTCGAACTCGCGGTACTTCTGCTCGGCTGTCCGCGTGTTGCGCGCCTTGCGCTCCGCCTTCTCGCGTTGCAGACGTTCGCGCAGGGCTTTGCGAACCACCTCAGTCTGCGTCTCGCCGGTCAGCGCGCTGAGTTCGCGGACCAAGCGCGTAGCCTCCGCGTCCTTGATGTTGAGCTGCGGCGTTCCCATGGTAGAATTCCATCCGATTTTTCTACCATAAGGGACTTTTTGCGCAAAATTCAAGCCTTCCGCAACATGGCGATGCGCCGGCCGACGCCTTCCGGCATCGGCAAGTTCGCGTGCGCGGCCTTCATGCGTCCGAGGCGGGCGGCGATGGCGTCGGGAAAAATTGCGGTCTTTTGCGTCTGCATACCGACGTGCAGCGCCATGTTCTCCGACGTGGCCGAGAGCCAGCCTTCGACCGCGTGGAACATCTGCTCGAAATAATGCAGCCGCTTGGCGTCGAAATCGATGAGCTGGAAGGTCACGCGCACCGGGTCGCCGGCATGGAGTTCGCGCAAATAGCGCACATGCACCTCGGCGGTGAAGCAGGAATGCCGGCTCGCTTCGACATAGGCCGCGCCGCAGTCCAGAAGTTCGTACGCCTCGTCCACCGCGCGGTCGAACAGCACGTTGTAATAGGCCATGTTGAGATGGCGGTTATAGTCGATCCAGCCCGGCTCGACCTGCATCACCGAGGACACGAAGGGCGCGAAGAAGGCCGGTTCGAGGTCGAGGCGATCGAGCATTCCGGTGCCGTGGGGCTCGCGTGTGCCGCCACTGTGGCCGATTCCACATCCGAAGCAAGCCCGACCACCGCACCCTTGACCGGTGCTACCGCCGCCGCCACCCTTGTGGCAAAGACCGAGAAGAAGAGCGGGCACGATGGTCATTGCCGAGGCGAGAGAGGGGCTCGGGCCCGACCGCAAGGCGGTCGAAGCCGTCATCACGTCGCTTGCCGCGAGTTTCGGCAACCGGCTCGTCGCCTCGCGCGCGGTGCGCGAGCAGCATGGCAACACGCTGACCTGGATCGGCAATCAGCCGCCGGATGCGGTGGTCTTCCCGCAGACGACCGCGGATGTGCAGCAGGTCGTTCGCCTGTGCGCGTCCGCGCGCGTGCCCGTGATCGCCTTCGGCGCCGGCACTTCGCTCGAAGGCCAGGTCAACGCCCCGCGCGGCGGCATCTCGCTCGATTTCCGCGACATGAATCGCCTGCTCGCCGTCCACGCCGAGGATCTCGATTGCGTCGTCGAGCCCGGCATCACGCGCAGGCGGCTCAACGAGCAACTGCGCGATCAGGGCGTGTTTTTCCCGATCGACCCCGGCGCCGACGCCTCGCTCGGCGGCATGGCGGCGACGCGCGCCTCCGGCACCAACGCCGTGCGCTACGGCACTATGAAGGACAACGTGCTCGCGCTCAAAGTCGTGCTCGCCAGCGGCGAGCTGATCTCCACCGCGCGGCGGGCGAAGAAATCCGCATCCGGCTACGATCTCACGCGCCTGATCGTCGGCTCGGAAGGCACGCTCGGCGTCATCACCGAGCTGACGCTGCGCCTCGCCGGCATCCCCGAGACGATCGCCTCCGGCATCTGTCCGTTTCCCTCGGTCGAGGCGGCGTGCAATGCGACGATTCTCACGATCCAGTCCGGCATCCCGGTGGCGCGGATCGAGCTTCTCGATGCGTTGCAGGTGCGGGCGTCCAACGCCTATTCGAAGCTCGCTTTGCCGGAGACGCCGATGCTGTTCCTCGAATTTCACGGCACCGAAACGGCCGTCGCCGAGCAATCGCGGTGCTTCGGCGAGATCGCGCAGGAATTCGGCGGCGGTCCGTTCGAGCGGGCGACGCGAGCGGAGGATCGCTCTCGGCTCTGGCAGGCGCGACATGACGCCTATTGGGCGCAATGCGGGCTGCGTCCTGGCGCCTATTCGCTCGCGACCGACGTCTGCGTCCCGATCTCGCGGCTTGCCGAATGCGTGAGCGAGACGCAGCGCGACATCGCCGAGAACAATCTCGTCGCCCCGATCGTCGGCCATGTCGGCGACGGCAACTTCCACGTCGGGCTGATGGTGGACCGCAACGACGCGGGCGAAGTCGCGCGCGTGCACGCCTTCCTCGAACGCCTGGCCGAGCGCGCGTTGGCGATGGACGGAACCTGTACCGGCGAGCACGGCGTCGGCCAGGGCAAGATGAAATTTCTGCCGGCCGAGCATGGCGAGCCCGCGCTCGACGCCATGCGCGCGATCAAGCGTGCGCTCGATCCGCTCGACATCATGAACCCGGGCAAGATCGTTGCGCTCTGACGAATCGCGTTTCAAGCGACATAGATTCGCCCGGAAAACGGCCAAGATGCGCGCTTGCGGCGGGCCCGGCGATTGCGCCCGACCTGCCGGAATCGCGCCGTGTCGGCGAGACGCGCGCTCCGTTAAGGCTTAGTTTAGACCGGTAGGCGCGTGCGGGGGGTCGCTCAGGCAACCAAGGTGCGGAGGCGCCGTGCAGACGACGCTGCTCGGATTGGCGATGTCGATCATCCTGGCGCTGGTCGCGGCGCTGGTGGCCCCGCTCATGGTCGATTGGAACCAATATCGCTCGGCTTTCGAGACCGAGGCCGGCCGGCTGACCGGGCTCCCGGTGCGCGTGAAGGGGACAATAGACGCGCGTCTTCTGCCGACGCCGCGCATCACGTTGCATGACGTTGAAGTCGGCGCGGCGGGTGGCGAATCGCCAATGCGGGCCGGCCTGATCGAGCTTGAGGTCGGGCTGGGCCCGCTGTTGCGGGGCGAAGTGCATGTCACCGAGCTGCATGTCGTGGCGCCGCAAATCAGCCTCGGCCTCGACCGCTCCGGCGCCATCGACTGGCGGGGCGGATCGCCGTCGCTGCATCTCGACGAGCTTGTCATATCGCATCTAAATATCGAGGACGGACGCGTCATTCTCAGCGACGCGGCGTCCGGCTCGCGCCTCGTGCTGCGGAAACTCTGGCTCCATGGCGATATCGGTTCATTCGGACCCTTCCAGGGCGAAGGTGCTTTCGTTGCGCGCGACGAGCTTTACAGCTTTCGGCTATCGGGCAATCGCGCCGATGCGAACGGCGGGGTCAGGCTCACGCTTGGGGTCGATCCATCCGATCATCCGCTGACTGCGGAGATCGAGGGCACGCTGACTTTAGCTCGCGGCATCCCGCAATTCAAAGGTACATTGGCGTTGACGCAGCTGGCTGCAGCGACTTTGGCGCGCGGCCGGCGCGTGATGAGCGATCCATGGCGCCTCACCGGCAAGCTGCGCGCAACGCCCGCTGCGGCGGCGCTGCAGGATCTCGCCCTGGTCTACGGGCCCGAGGAGCGGGAGGTCGATGTCAATGGCCGGGCCGAACTGACTTTCGGCAAGCATCCGCATCTTAACGGTACGGTCTCGGCGCGGGAGGTCGATGTCGATCGCGCGCTCGCCGAACCGGACGTGACGCACCGGCCGCCGTTCCTCGTCGTCAAGAGCTTCTGCGAAGCCTTCGTGGCGGCGGTGAGACCGCCGATGCCGGTCGCGGTCGGCGTCGCCATCGGCGCGGTGACGTTGGGCGGCACCACCATTCAGGCGTTGCATGGCGACATGCGCTTCGATGGCAAGGGGTGGGACCTCGACGGCTTCGAGTTCCGCGCGCCGGGTTTCACCGATGTCAAGCTGAGCGGCCGGCTCGCCGGCACGCCGCAGGGCCTTGCCTTCAGCGGGCCTGCCGCTCTCGAATCGGCCGATCTGAGAATGCTGGTGGCGTGGCTCGAAGGCCGCGTCGATCAGCCGTCCGGTCCGTCCAAAGCGTTAAGCGCGCATGGCGATGTTACGATCGCCAGCGATCGTTTCGCGCTCGACCGGCTCACGGCGGTCCTCGACCGCGAGAATAATGTAACGGGCCGGCTCGCCTACACCTGGGCGGTGAACGACCGCCCGGCGACGCTTGATGCCGAGCTCCACGCCGCGGGACTCGACATCGACGCTCTCGCGGCATTCGCAAAAGCGGCGGTATCCGACGGCGGCTTCGAAATGCCGCATAAGGTCGCCCTTATGCTCGACATCGGCAAGGCGACCCTTGCCGGGGTCGACGCGCGAATGATCGCCGCCCAAGTCAAATTCGACGCCGGCACGTTGCACATCGACCGCCTGTCGGTCGGCGATCTGGGCGGGGCCGCGCTCGACATCAGCGGACGCATCGACGAGTTGCCGTCACGGCCGCGCGGAAGCTTGACGCTCGATCTCGACGCGGGAGCGCTTGGCGGACTTGCCGACCTCGTCGACCGCTTCACGCCGCAGCAGGCTGCGGACGTGGTTCGCCGTCTCGCGGTTCGACTGGCGCCGGCCAAGGTGCGCGGCGTCCTGACCATTGACCGGGCGGCCAGCGCCGGCAGCATTGCCAAGCTCGATGTCGCCGGACAATTGGGCGCGATGCGCCTTGCGCTCAATGGCGTGGCAACTGGCGAGCCGGCGCAACCCGCTGCGGCCGTCGTTCATATCGATGGCCGGCTCGACGCCGATGACGGCGGCGCGCTGACGCGGCTCTTCGGCCTCGACAATGTCCTTGCCGTCGATCAGTTGCCCGGCCAGCTCACGATTTCAGCGGCCGGACAGATGAACCGCAATATTCACGTCAACGTCCTCGCCGCCGCCGGCGGCTTTTCCGCCGCAGCCGAGGGCATGCTGCATCTGAACGGCCAAGAGGTGCCGGCAGGGAGCCTGCAAGTGAAGGCGTCCGCCGCCGACCTTGGCCCGCTCCACCGCGCACTGACGGGACAAGCGGGCGCCGCCGCCGTTCCGATCTCGGCGAGCGCCAATCTTGGCATTGCCGGCACGGCTCTGTCGTTCACGGATCTGACAATTGCCGCCGGCAAGGCGACGCTGCGCGGTCGCGTCGGCCTCAAACTGTCCAGCCCGATCGGGATCGACGGCGATGTCGAGGCCGACGACACGGACGCCGCGGCGCTCGCGGCGATGTTATTCGGCTTGCCGGGCGGCGCAACGGCGGGCGGCGGGGCATGGTCGACGGCGCCGGTCGGCGCCGGTGCGTTCGCGGCGATGAAGGGGTCGCTCGCCTTCAGGCTCGACCGTGCGGCTTTGACGCCGGCGCTGATCGCCCGCGACCTCACCGGAATCGTGCGGTTCGCGCCGCCGGAAATCGCTTTGGACGATATCGCGGCCGGTCTCGCCGGCGGGCGCCTCACCGGCGCGCTGACGTTCCGCCACGACGCGAAGGAATTGGCGGCACAGGGTCACATGGAGCTGACCGACGCCAACGCCGGCGCGATCCTCGCCTCCCTCACGTCGGGCAAAAACGCCGTCGATGGGCGGATCACGGTGAAACTCCAGGGCGACAGCTTCGGTCTCAGTCCCGATGGCCTTATCGACTCGTTGCACGGCGACGGCACGATCAGGCTGACCGCCGCTCGTTTCGCCGGGCTCGACACGGCGGCATTCGATGCCGCGATCCATGCCGCCGATGTGAGCGGCGCCGCGGACGCCGCGCCAAAAATCCGCGCCGCGGTGAGCGCTGCGATGCAGGACGGCCGCCTTGCCGTGCCGGACGGCGACGCCAATGTGACCATCACCGGAGGGCAGATCCGTCTCGCCGACGTGACGCTGCAAGCGCAAGGCGGTGCCGAACTGTCCCTTGCCGGAACGCTCGACCTCGACAGCGCCGTTCTCGACGCGCGCATGACGCTCTCGGGCCGACCGGCAGCGAATGCCCTGATCCGCGTGCGGCCGGAGCTTGCCGTCGACGTCGAGGGTCCGCTCGCGGCGCCCGAGCGGACCCTCGATATTTCGGCGTTGATGGGCTGGCTGGAGTTGCGGGGCGCCGAACTGCAGACTCGACGCCTCGAATCGATCGAAGCCAATCGGCGCGCGGACGTTTCAGGCCCGGTCATACACCCGGCATCGCCGAGCGTCCGGTTTGTGCCGCCCGGCACGGCTCTCGAATCGGCGTTCCCGGCGAGCGCCTCGGCCGGGCCGGGGCCGGGAGCACGTGGGTTCGAGCGGCTGCATTCCGAGCAACCTCTCGCCGCACCTGAGGAGCTCCACCCCAATCACGGCGCTGCCACTTCGGCGCTGCCCTCCGCGGCCGCGGCGACCGACGATGCCGCTCTCCCGCGCTCCGCGCCCGCACAGACGGCGCCGCCACACTCGGCTGCGCCAACGCCGCCCGCGCCACCTGCGTCGCCGACGCCGACTGCGCG
>JASHRY010000084.1 GCA_030037105.1 Xanthobacteraceae bacterium | reverse complement strand
TCGAAGGTTTGCGGCACTTCGGGAACGAGATCGGGAAAATACGCCTTGATCGCGGATGGCGGCCCGTGCTCCGTAGCGGTTGTCGGCCATACGATGACGGCGCCCTTCTCGCCGATGTCTTTAGCGGTGACCGAAGGCGCGCGCGCGGGATCGGCGTCGAAATAGACGCTCGGGCGGCTCGGCGCGGCAAGCGCCACGAGCGCGGCAATATGCGCATCGCCGCCGACGACGGCGAGCGGATGCCCGGTCCGGCGCTGAAAACTCTCGGCAAAGAAGCGGCCCATGGCGGCCGCCGGCTGCGCCACTTTCAGATCGGTGGCGGTCGTCCACGGCAGGAGAACGAGCACGATCGGAACGAAGCTCGTCGGCACGAGCAGCAAGCCAGCCCAGGCAAGGCCGAGAACGCGTTGATGGTGAAGTTCGACGCTGTCGCCGGCGGCAACAACCGTCACCAAACCCGACAGCACGAGAAGCGGCGCCGCGCTTGCGATCGGCGGCCGAATCCCGGCCAACACGGCAACGATCGTCCCCAGCAGCGCCGGCAAGAGCGCCAACGCCTGCACGAAGCTCGACGCGAAAGGATCGATCGGCCCGCGCGTGATGGCGGGCGCAGGACTGGCGGCAGACCGCGGCCAGCCGCCGGCCAGCACCACGAGAATCGCAAGCCCGGCATGGGCAACGACCAGCAATCCGACAAGCTGCAGCCAAGCCACCGCGTTGTCCGTGGCCGCCCGCGCGGCGCGCAGCCGCTCCAGCGCCGGCGCGACGCCGTCGCTCGCGCCCACGAGGAAGAAGAGATGCAGGATCAGCACGAAAATGAGCGCGACGGCAACAATCCGCGGCTCGATCTTATCGAGCGCCGAGCGCCCGCGCTTGGTTGCCGCCGCGAAAAGAAAGAGCGGACCGAGCAGGATGAGCGCGGCATCGGTGGTGATGAGGATGAGCGCGGCGGCACCGCCGGCGATGTACCAGGATCGGGCCTGCCCCTGCGTCATCGCGCGCCAATAATTGAGCAGCAGCACGGCCCAGAGCGCCATGGCGAGAACCGGCGGGCCGAAATCCGGCGTCGGCGCCGTGAATACGGAAATGCCGACCATGAGCAACACCGCCATGGCCGCATGCGTGGCGCCCACGATCGCGCGGCCGAGCGCGAACACGCACCAATAGGTCGTGATGACGCAGATCTGCGACAGTGCATAGACGCCGAACAGTCCGGCCGCGCGGAACGCGATTTCCGCGAGCCAGTAGGCGAGCGGCGCGCCGATATCGCTTCTCAGCGGGAGTTCGTGGCCGACGGCGAGCACCTGCGGCAGATCGCCGGGCGGCGCGGCGTAGAACAGGATCGGCACCAGAATCCATAGCGCGGCCTGCGCCAGCGTCGCCATCCACACCACCAGCGCCGGGCGCACGCGCAGGGCTTCGATATAAAGGGGTACGTAGAACATCGGCTGTGGATCATTCCGGCCGCATCCGGCCGCATGAGCCCAGCGAGCGAAGGCCGCAATCCCATCACCATTGTCGGGCGCGACGGTCGCACCTTAAGGCTTGCCGCCGTGAGCGCCGTGACTATGGATTGCGGACTCGCGCGTCGCGCCCCCCGGAATGACGGCTTTTGCAACTCCCCCGCCGGCGCGGATCGAGAACTCCAACGTGGCGTATAAGGCCGAGGAGCTAGAGAGGCAATACGCCGGCGATGAGATCGCTCGCGTCGGCACTAACCTCGCCGAGCGCGATCGCGACCGGCGCGAACGAGCGGCGGTGATGGACCGTCGGGCCGAGCCGGTCGAGCGCGGCGAAGTGCTCGGGCACGCTGTAGCCCATGTGGCGCTCGAAGCCATAGCCGGGATGCGCTGCGCCGAGGCGGATCATGAGCCGGTCGCGGGTGACTTTGGCAACGATCGAGGCGGCGGCGACCGAAGCGAGGAGGCCGTCGCCGCCGATCACCGCCTCGCAATCGCAGCCGGCTTCGATGCGGTCGCGGCCATCGACGAAGACGAGGCGCGGCTTGACCGGCAGCGCGGCGACCGCGCGCGCCAAGGCCCAAAGCGACGCGCGCAGGATGTTGTCGCGATCGATGCGCGCCGGCGGCGCCATGGCGACGGCGACCTGCGCCCGCGCGCAGATGCGCTCGTAAAGCACCTCGCGCCGCTCCGGCGTCAGCCTTTTCGAGTCATCGAGGCCGCGGGGAACGTTGTCGGGGTCGAGGATCACGGCCGCGGCAACCACCGGCCCGGCGAGCGGCCCGCGCCCGGCCTCATCGCAGCCGGCAACCGGCCAGATCCCGCGCTTGAGCGCCGCGCGCTCGCGACGGAAGGTCGGCCGCACGATTTCTTCGGCGAGCGGCAGGCGCGGTGTGGGCTTCAAGGCCGTGCGACTCATGCCGCCATGATGACCAGCCGCAGGCCGATCCGCAACGCGCTTCAGTCGATCTCGGGGATTGCGGGGACAGCCGTGTCAAGCAAACAAGCTGAGCTGCTCCGCTGCCGGCCGCGGCGGACGGAAATGTTCGGTCGTTGTCCTCACCTTGGTCCTGTTGAAACCGAGCCGTTCGCAGGCCAGCTCGAAGCGGCGGCCGATCATCCAGGCGACCGGGCCGCTGCCGGTCATACGCGTGCCGAAGGTCGAATCGTAATCCTTGCCGCCGCGCATGTCGCGGATGAGCTTGAACACATGGCGGTGGCGGTCGGGGAAATTCGCCGTCAGCCATTCACGGAACAGATCGCGTACTTCGAGCGGCAGGCGTAACAGCACGTAGCCGGCGTGGCGCACGCCGGTCGCCGCCACCGCTTCGAGGATGCGCTCGATCTCGGCGTCGTTGAGCGCCGGGATGACGGGCGCAACCAGGGCGGAGGTCGGCACCCCGGCCTGCGCCAGTTGCTGCAGCGCCTCGAGCCGGCGCAGCGGAGTAGCGGCCCGCGGCTCCATGATCCGCGCCAGCTTGGCGTCGAGCGTGGTCACCGAGAGTGCCACCTTCACGAGGTCGCGCTTTGCCATGCGCGCCAGAATGTCGAGATCGCGCAGGACGAGCGCCGATTTGGTCACGATGCCGACCGGATGACCGGCGCGGTCCAGCACTTCCAAGATGCGGCGCATGATCTGGTGGCGGCGCTCGATCGGCTGATAGGGATCGGTGTTGGTGCCGATGGCGATGACCTTCGGCGCGTAGCCCGGCGCCGACAATTCGCGTTCCAGCAATTCCGGCGCGTTCGGCTTCATGAACAGCTTCGATTCAAAATCGAGGCCGGGCGACAGGCCGAGAAAGGCGTGGGTCGGACGCGCGTAGCAGTAAACGCAGCCATGCTCGCAGCCGCGATAGGGATTGATCGAACGGTCAAAGGAGATGTCGGGCGAATCGTTGCGGGTGATGATCTTCCGCGTCGCGTCGACGGTCACGCTGGTCTTGAACGGCGGCAGCTCCTCCAAGCCCTGCCAGCCGTCGTCGAAGGCCACCCGGGCGAGCGGCTCATAACGCCCCGAGGCGTTCGAGTGCGTGCCGCGGCCGCGCCGGCGCTCACGGCCGACGGCGGGTCCCAACTCGCCCGCCGGCGCGGAGGACAGCGGCGCCGGCGGGCGTCTCAAAGCGGATAGCTGAACCATGCCGCAAAATTAACGTGCCTAAGCGAACAAAACAAGAACAAATCTTCGTGAAGACGCAAGACCTGAAGTGCACCACAGCGCGGGCACAACTTAAAGTGCTACACCGTCGCGCCCTTGGCCTTCGGTCGGCGCAAATGCTCGTCGAGCCGCGGCATGATCTCGACGAAATTGCACGGCTCATAGCGATAATCGAGCTGGTGCACCAAGATCTCGTCCCAGGCGTCCTTGCAGGCGCCGGGCGAGCCAGGCAGGCAAAAGATGTAAGTCGAGCCGGCCACGCCGGCGGTCGCGCGCGACTGAATCGCGGACGTGCCAATCTTGGGGAAGCTTATCACCAGGAACAGCGCCGAGAAGGCGTCCATCTTCTTCTCGAATAACGGCTCGACGGCCTCGGGGGTGACGTCACGGCCGGTGAAGCCGGTGCCGCCGGTGGTGATGATCACGTCGATCAAGGGATCGGCGATCCAAGCCTTGACGCGATTCCTGATCGCCGCGATGTCGTCCGGCACGATGCTGCGCTCGGCGACCAAATGGCCGGCGGCGACGATGCGCTGCACCAGGAGCGCGCCCGATTTGTCGTCCTTGAGATTGCGCGTGTCGGAAACCGTCAGCACCGCGATCTTGAGCGGCACAAACTCCTTGGTCTCGTCGAGCCCGGGCATGGTACGCCTTCACTGGGACGCCTTGCCGTCATCCCGCGGCTCGGCGCGGGGCGCCCAGCCGCGAACGGCAATACATCACGAATTAACTTAGTCTTTCAGACGGTGCCCTGCCAAGCGCGTCTTCAAGCCCGCGGCCCCTACAGCGTGCTCGCCGACATCGTATCGCAGGCCGAGACTGTGCCCTGATTGAAGCCGGTCGAGAACCAGCGCTTGCGTTGCTCGGAGGTGCCGTGGGTGAAGGCGTCGGGCACGATATAGCCCTGTGTCTCCTTTTGCAGCCGGTCGTCGCCGATGGCCGAGGCGGTCTGCAGTGCCTGATCGATATCGCCGGGATCGAGGAAATTATGCTTTTGCTGGGCCCGGTTCGCCCACACGCCGGCCAGACAATCGGCCTGCAACTCGACGCGCACCTGCAGGCTGTTCGCTTGGGCGCGGCTCGCCGCGGCCTGCTGCGCCTGCATCACGCGCGGAAGAATGCCAAGCTCATCCTGCACGTGATGGCCGACCTCGTGGGCGATCACATAGGCTTCGGAAAACTTGCAGGCGTTGCTGTTCGCGCAGCCGCCGAACTTGTTCTGCAGATCGTCGAAGAACGAGGTATCGAGATAGATGCGCTGATCGCGCGGGCAATAGAACGGCCCCATGGCCGACTGCGCGAAGGCGCAGGGCGTCGGCTCGGAGCCCGAGAACAAGCGCAGCCTCGGCGGATGATAGGTGCGGCCGTTGGCTGCGAAGATTTCCTTCCAACGGTCCTCGGTATCGCCCAGCACCATGGCAACGAACCGGCCGGTCGGATCGGCGGGCGTGCCGGCGGCAACCGGCGGCGCCTGACCGGTTTGCTGCGAAGCCGTGCCGCCCCCGGTGAGAATTTGCGCGCCGTTGAGGAGCACGCTCGGATCGATGCCAAAATACCAACTGATCAGGCCGATGATGATGACCGTTCCGATGCCGAGGCCGCCGGTGCCACCGGGCACGCTGAAGCCGCCGCGCGCGGCGCTCGACTCGCGATCGTCTTCGACATTGTCGCTGGGGCGAAAATCATCCAAACGCATGGGTCATTTTCCCTTCGTAACTGCACGCGCCGGTTTGCCGCCACCCTTCCCGGTCGCAATTCGTTGCCCGTCACCCGCGATTAACCAAGTATTTCCCGGCATTTATTGCCTAGCTCGCGGGCGTCGCGATTAAGCCGATTTTTACCTTGCGCCGGCATCATCCGTTTTGTCGGTTGTAGGTCCCGCGTCGCCGACCGCGTCGCCTGAGTCAGAGTCCTGAGTCATGGTTGTGTCGCGTCGCGGGGCGTCCGCCAGGGCGCCCCGCGTGAGTCTTGAGTCCGTCTCATCCGCGCGCATCCTCATCGGCGATTGCGTTGCCGAGATGGCGAAGCTCCCCGCCGCCTCCGTGGATCTCGTCTTCGCCGACCCGCCGTACAATCTGCAGCTTCAAGGCGACCTCAAGCGTCCGGATGATTCGCGCGTCGACGCCGTCGATGCCGACTGGGACAAGTTCGCCGGCTTTTCCGCCTATGACGACTTCACCCGCGCCTGGATCGCCGCCTGCCGACGAGTGATGAAGCCCAATGCGACGCTCTGGGTCATCGGATCCTACCACAATATCTTTCGCGTCGGCGCGATCGTCCAGGACCTCGGCTTCTGGATACTCAACGACATCATCTGGCGCAAGTCGAACCCGATGCCGAATTTTCGCGGCCGCCGCTTCACCAACGCGCACGAGACCCTGATCTGGGCGGCGCGCGATGCCGCCGAGAAGAATTATACGTTCAATTACGAGGCCCTGAAAGCCGGCAACGACGATATCCAGATGCGCTCCGATTGGCTGATCCCGCTGTGCACCGGCGAGGAACGGCTCAAGGGCGGCGACGGCAGGAAACTGCATCCGACGCAGAAGCCGGAGGCGCTGTTGGCGCGCGTCATCCTCGCGGCGTCGCGGCCCGACGACCTCCTGCTCGATCCGTTCTGCGGCAGCGGCACGACCGGGGCGGTCGCGCGCCGGCTGCGGCGGCGTTTCATCGGCATCGAGCGCGACGCGGATTACATTGCGGCGGCTGAGAAACGCATCGCCGCCGCCGAACCGCTGCCCGAGCCGACGCTCGCCGCCTTCATGACCGCGCGCGAAGCGCCGCGGGTTCCCTTCGCGGCGCTGATCGAGCGCGGCTTGGTGGCGCCGGGGATCAAGCTCGTCGACGCCAAACGCCGCCACCGCGCGCTCGTTCGCGCTGACGGCGCACT
>JASHRY010000083.1 GCA_030037105.1 Xanthobacteraceae bacterium | reverse complement strand
ATGTAGAACGCGAAGAAAGCATCCCACACGGCCTCGGTGAGGTCGCTGCCGGTCAGCCAATGCACGGTAATGCCGTCCGCCAGGGCATCATGACGTTCGCGGCGGATGGTCTTGCGCTTGCGCGCCGTCAGCACGGCGAGGAAGTCATCGAAGCTGGCATAGCCCGGATTTTCCCAGTGGAACTGCTGGTCGGTGCGCTGTAGAAATCCGAGTTGGCCGAGGAAACGGAATTCCGGCTCGGTCGCAAATGTCACGTGAACCCCTGACGCGCGGTCGAGGCCGCAAAGCTCGATCAGCCCGGCGACGAGCGCCCGGCGGGCATCTTGGGCGTGCGGGCTCGGCCGGATCAATAGTCGGCGCCCCGTCGCCGGCGTAAAAGGCACTGAAACCTGCAGCTTGGGATAATAGCTGCCGCCGGCGCGCGCGTAGGCCTCGGCCCAGCCATAGTCGAAGACGTATTCGCCGCGCGAGTGGCTCTTGAGATAGCACGGCGCGGCGGCGAGCATGGTGTCGTCGCCCGTGGTTTTGACGATCACGTGCCGGACCTGCCAGCCGGAACGGCCGCCGACTGATTTTGATTCTTCCAGTGCAGAAAGAAAATGGAATGATAAGAATGGGTTGAAAACAGATTCCTGATCCGGCAATTGAACGTTCGCGGCAACCTTTTCACAAGGTTCATGCGCCCCTTCAAGGGACATGGAGCGGACCATGCGGTCGCGTTCGTAACCCGATCGTGGATTGGCGCAGGCGTCCCACGCTGCAGGGCTCACTTCGCCGATGCTCGTGAGCACGCCGACGCGCAACTCCGCGGCCGCTGGCGCGCGCTCGGGGAGCGGCAGCGGCGGCGGCTCGTTCTGGACGCGGGTCATGGCCGAAAGCCTTCGAAAATCATCTGGTCCGTCCAGCGCGCAGCGCGCTGCCGCTCGTCTTGCGTGCGCACCACCCAGGTGAGAAGCGGCAGGCCCAAAATGTGCCGCGCGAACACCGGCGCGAACGCCGGCAGATCGCCGACCGCATAAGCCACGAAATGCGGTCGCGCCGTCAAGGCCGGGAGCAAGGACCCCATTGCATAACGCAGCCTGGGCGGCATCTGATCCCAATAAGGATGCGGCCGATATTTTGCCGCCAGGATGCCGCGCGGCAGGCGAGGGACGTCGTGCCGCAGCAGCTTGAGCTGCAGCGGGTCGAACGACATTGCGGCAGCGGACCCCGCATATCCCGCGAGGACTGTCGCCACGCGGGCGGAAAGGGCGCCATCGCCGTCGAACCGACTTTTCAGCTCGAGGACTATGGCGGTGCGCCCGGCGACGAGGTCGCAGAGCTCGCCGAGCGTCATCATGCGCTCGCTGCCGCCGTGGAACGGAACGCGTTTGAGATCGGCGGCGCTCAATCGATCGAGCCGGCCCTCGCCCGCCGTGAGCCGGCCGAGCGCATCGTCGTGATGCACCATGGCCTCGCCGTCGGCACTGACCTGCAGATCGGCCTCGATGCCGTAGCCCGCCGCCAGAGCCGCGCGCATGGCGGCGGCCGTGTTCTCGATCACCCCGCGCGCGGCGTCGTGCAGCCCGCGATGCGCGATCGGTCGGGCGGTGAGCCAGTCGAGCGAGGCGCGCACCATTCAGGACACTTCGAAGAGGCCTTCGATCTCGATCGCCGCGTCACGCGGCAACGCCGAGACGCCGACGGTCGAGCGCGCGTGCCTACCCTTGTCTCCGAAAACCGCGACCATGAGATCGGAGGCGCCGTTCATCACTTTCGGACCATCGCCGAAGCCCGCCGCCGAATTCACGAACCCGCCGAGCCGCACGACGCGCCGCACCTTGTCGAGATCGCCGAGTGCGGCCTTGACCTGGGAGAGAAGGTTGACGGCGCAGGCGCGCGCCGCTTTTTGCCCGTCCTCGATCGAGACGCCGCCGCCGAGCTGTCCCGCGGCAACAAGCTTGCCGTCGGCATTGAGGCAAATCTGTCCGGATACCGTGAGCAAATTGCCGGTACGCACGAACGAAACGTAATTGGCGATCGGTGCAGCCGGCGTTGTCAACGTGATGCCGAGCTCGCTCAACTTCTTCTCTATCGTTCCGGTCATGACCTCCTCCGGATCTTGGCCCGCAAGCTTGCGCCGGGCTTCATGGCGGCCCGCAGCATATCATGCAAGCTGCGCATCGCGCGGATCGCAGTTGCGGCCAGCGGCCCGGGTCCCTATCTTCGCCGCCATCTGCCGATCGACGGAAGACTCCACGGGGAATCGACCAGGGGCGGCAATTCCGGGGCCAACAAAGCGGAAGATTCATGGCTGCGGCTCACACTTTCGCATCGCGCGGTGCCGTCCTTGCGTTCACGTTGACGTTTGTCATGCCGGTTTGCGGCGTCAGGGCGCAGGAGAATCGCCCGGTACTCGTCCCGCACCGGGCCATCTACGACCTCTCGCTCGCCGAGACGCGCGGCAACGCGCAGATCGTTGGGGTGAGCGGCCGCATCCTCTACGATTTCGACGGCAGCGCCTGTGACGGCTATACGCTCCAGTTCCGCCAGGTCTCCGCGCTCGACAGCGGCGAAGGCAAGATCGCCACGAGCGATTTGCGCTCGACGACCTGGGAAGGCGGCGATGCCAAGAGCTTCAAATTTACCTCGGAAAATTTTGTCGACGAGAATCTGGTCGATTCGGTCGACGGCCGGGCCGAACGTCGCAGGACGGCGACGGCCGTCGATCTGGTAAAGCCCAAGCACAAGGTCCTCGATATCGACGCCGGAGTGGTGTTCCCTACCGAACACATGGTGCGGGTGATTGCCGCAGCGCGCGCCAACAAGACCATTCTCGACTTTCCGGTCTATGACGGATCGGATACCGGGGAGAAGGTCTACGAGACGCTCACCGTGATCGGCCACAAACTCGCTCCCGACGAGCGCAAACACGACGACGCCGCGGCCGATGAGCCGAAGCTTGCCAATGTCCCGCGCTGGCCGGTCACGATCAGCTATTTCGACGAGGGCCAGAACCCAAAAAGTGGCGAGCAGACGCCGGTTTATACGATCGGCTTCGAGCTTTACGAGAATGGTATTTCACGCGCTTTGTCGCTCGATTACAACGATTTCGTCGTCGCCGGCAAACTCGCTTCGCTGGAGATCAGGCAGCCGAAACCGTGCCCGTAGCGTAAATCGTCATCGCTCCATCCTTGGCTTTGCCCCTTGCCGTGACGCTCCGTGTTCCTTCGGCTGCGCGAACGCAAGACCTCTGACCACCGCATCCTCGCCGAAACGGGCGCGCACGCGGTCGAGCGCGTGCTCGGCTTCAGCCATCCGGGCGTCCACGAAATCGGCGGGATCGGCCGCGTCGGCCGAGGTGATCGCACTCACGCCGACGCCGAGAAGGCGGAATTCCGTGCCGTCGGCCGCGCGCGCGAGGAGGCTGCGCGAGGCGGCGAAGATACGCGTTGCCAGTTGCGTCGGCGCTCCCAGCGCTCGCGTGCGGGTGCGGATCTTGAAATTTGCGGTCTTGAGCTTCAGCGTCACCGTCGAGCCGGCGAGCGCTTTGGCCTTGAGTCGGGCCGAGACCTCCTCGGCTTGGCTCCAGAGAATGCGCTCGAGGGAACGGAAGTCTGCAATGTCGCGGTCGAACGTCGTTTCGGAGGACACGCTTTTGGTTTCGCGCGCGGCGCTGACCAGCCGCGCATCGAGGCCACGCGCGAGACGGGCGAGGCGGCGGCCCTCCTCGCCGTAGCGGCGCGCCAGCGCGATCTCGCTCGCGTGCTGCAGATCGGCGATGCGGTGAAAACCGTCGCGGTTGAGCCGGGCGGCGCCGGCTCTGCCGACGCCGAAGATGAAGCTCACCGGCTTCGGCGCCAGGAACGCTTGCGCCTCGGCCGCGCCCAACACCGCAAAGCCGCGCGGCTTGTCGAGGTCGGAGGCGATCTTGGCCAGGAATTTGTTGCAGGAAAGACCGATCGACATGGTGATGCGCAGCTTCCTCTCGACGTCGGCCGCAAAGCGCGCGAGCACCTTGGCCGGCGGCAGCAGGTGCAGCCGCTCGGTGCCGGAAAGATCGAGGAAGGCCTCGTCGATCGACAGCGGTTCGACCAGCGGAGTCAAGGCCAGCATCATTTGACGGACCTCGCGGCCGACACGGGCGTACTTTTCCATGTCGGGGCGGATGACGCGCGCGTGCGGGCATAGCCGCAGCGCCTCGAACATCGGCATGGCCGACTTCACGCCGAAGGTACGCGCGACATAGCACGCCGCGGCGACGACGCCGCGCCGGCCGCCGCCGACGATGACCGGCTCGGCGGCAAGTGCGGGATCGTCGCGCTTCTCGATGGTGGCGTAAAAGGCGTCGCAATCGACATGGGCGACGGCGAGCTGCATGAGTTCCGCGTGCCGCAGCAGTCGCGGCGAGCCGCAGGCCGGGCAGCGCGCAGCCAGCGGCGGGACGTCGGCGAGACAATCGCGGCAGAATGCGGCGTTCACGGCTCGTCGCCCCCTTTGCCGCCGAGCGCCCGGCAAGCGCGCACGACGTCGACGGGATCGATGCCGGCGCTTTGGGCAAAAGCGAGCAGGAG
This sequence comes from Xanthobacteraceae bacterium, assembly GCA_030037105.1. The sequence goes on along the minus strand of JASHRY010000083.1, from coordinate 6,044 downwards.
ATTCTCTTCGCCGAGCATATGCTCGAGTACGCCGGCGAGAAAGTCAGGCTCGCGCGCCGCAACGCGAACCTGCTCCGGTGCCACGCCGGTCATGTCGAGAAAGCAATTAAGTCGCTCCGGCTTTTCGGCGATGTAGGCAAGCGCTTGAATCGCCAGCGTTTCCGCCGCTTCACGCGAGGGTTGTAAGCGCGTCGTCATACGTTCCATTTGCCTTTCCGTAACAAATCCGCACTAGCTTGGCACTAGCTTGAATGCCACGTGGCGCGCATAGGGACGGACCGCGCGGCGCGATTCGCCAAGCGCCGGCCGGGAACAGGTGAAGGATTGGGGGATGGCGAAAACCGTGCTGATCGTGGAGGACAATGAGCTCAATATGAAGCTCTTCCACGATTTGTTGGAAGCCCATGGCTACAGCACGGTCACGACGCGCAACGGCGTCGAAGCGCTCGACCTCGCGCGCAAGCACCGGCCGGATTTGATCCTGATGGACATCCAGCTTCCCGAAGTGTCCGGTCTCGAAGTCACCAAATGGCTCAAGGACGACCAAGACCTCAAACGCATTCCCGTCGTCGCCGTGACCGCTTTTGCCATGAAAGGGGACGAGGAGCGCATTCGCGAGGGCGGCTGTGAGGCCTATCTGTCGAAACCGATCTCGGTGGGCAAGTTCATCGAGACCATCCGCCATTTCCTCGGCAATCCGTAGGGACCAGCAATGACCGCCCGCGTTCTCGTCGTCGACGACATCGCCGCCAACGTCAAGCTGCTCGAGGCCAGGCTTTCGGCGGAATATTTCGACGTAATCACGGCGATGAGCGGCGCCGAGACTTTGGCGATCTGCGCGCGCGCCGAATGCGACCTCGTTCTGCTCGACGTGATGATGCCCGACATGGATGGATTCGAGGTCTGCCGGCGGCTCAAGGCCAATCCGGTCACGCATCACATTCCCGTCGTCATGGTGACCGCGCTCGACGAGTCCTCCGATCGCGTGCGCGGGCTCGAAGCCGGCGCCGACGATTTCTTGACCAAGCCGGTTTCCGAATTGGCGCTGATCGCGCGGGTGCGCTCGCTGGCCCGGCTCAAGATGGTCACCGACGAACTGCGCATGCGCGCGGTGACCTCGCGCGACATCGGCATCCAATCGCCCGAGCGCGAAGCCGTCGCCGATTCCGGCCGCGGCGGCCGGGTGCTCATCGTCGATGATCGTCCGGCCTCGCACGAGCGGATCGCGGCGGTGCTCGCCGCCGAGCACACCGTCGAGGTCGAGACCGGTCCGAACGATGCGCTGTTCCACGCCGCAGACGGCAATTACGATCTGCTCATCGTCTCGCTCGAGCTTGAGAATTTTGACGCGCTGCGGCTGTGCAGCCAGGTCCGCTCGCTCGACCGCACCCGCAACCTGCCCATCCTGGCGATCACCGAACCGGACAACAATGCGCGCATGGTGCGCGGCCTCGAAATCGGCGTAAACGATTTTCTGCTGCGCCCGATCGACAAAAACGAACTGCTGGCGCGGGCGCGCAGCCAGGTACGCAAGCATCGCTATACGGAACGACTGCGCGACAATGTCCAGATTTCGATCGAGATGGCGATCACCGACGCGCTGACCGGCCTGTTCAACCGCCGTTACATGGAGAACCACGTCGCGACGCTGGTCGAGCAGGCAACCGCGCGGGGCAAGCCGCTGACCGTGCTGGCGCTCGACATCGACTATTTCAAATCGATCAACGATACCCATGGGCACGATGCCGGCGATGACGTGCTGCGCGATTTTGCTTTGCGCATCAAGAGGTCGATCCGCGGCATCGATCTCGCTTGCCGCTGCGGCGGCGAAGAGTTCGTCGTTGTCATGCCGGAAACCGACATGGCGGTCGCCGCCATGGTGGCGGAGCGGCTGCGCCGGCGCATTGCCGCTGAGCCATTCGCGATCCACAAAGGGGCGCGCAGCATTCCGGTGACGATCTCGATCGGCATTGCCGCCTTGCGGCAGAACGACGATGCCGCGAGCGTGCTCAAACGCGCCGATGAGGCGCTCTATCGCGCCAAGCGCGACGGCCGCAATCGCGTGGTGCCCGAAGCTGCCTGAGCCGTTGCGAAAAGCGCAACGACGCAGCGACATCTGTTTTTATACCAATCCGCTTAAACGAAGGCCCATATCATTTGAATGTCATCACCCGCGGAGGCGGGTAATCCAGTCATCGCGACGGCCGGGGTTCTCTGAACCGCTTATGGTTACTGGATGCCCTGCCGTCGCCCGTCGCGGGGCATGACGAGTCAAGATTTATCGCCTTTACCTTCACCTGCCGGGGAGGGAGGGGGTAAGGCCGGGGCGTTTTCAGTATTTTGGCGAAATTCTGGCGGTTGATTTTCGCCGCCGTTGGGATAGTTTGGTGCCGGTAATCAGAAATGACCGAGAGACCCCTTCCGTGCGCCGGATGACGGCCGGAAGGTGTGCCATGCACTTGATAACCCTACGGAATGCTCAGGTCCGCCGCATCTCCTGGGTCCGTGGGGTTCGGCCGGCGCGGGGACGGTGCGAGTGGCCTCCTCATGACACCGCTCCCGGCCGGCCACCTTGCATTGGTCGCGGCCGGCCTTATTTCTGCCTACGCGACGACCCGGCCGTGTCCCTCCGCAGCATCGGCGGCTCCGCCTCTAAAACGTTGATGCCCGGCAAAGGCCGGGCATCAACCGTAATGATCGCGGGTGTCGGTCTCACTTGATCTTCGCTTCGCGAAATTCGACGTGTTTTTTGGCCACCGGGTCGTATTTTTTCTTCACCAGCTTCTCGGTCATGGTGCGCGAATTCTTGCGCGTGACGTAATAGAAGCCGGTATCGGCGCTGGAAACGAGCTTGACCTTGATCGTCGCGGCTTTGGCCATGGTCGAATCTCGACATCCGTTTGCTGGTGGCGGTCAACCTAGTCGTCGAGCCGCGAATGTCAAGAAAGTCCCGGCATCGTGTGCGGGCGAGATCAAAGGACCTCGCGCACGAAGCGCTTATGCAGCATGCGGTAGAACGGCACCGGATGATCGCGGCTCATGCCGGCGGCAATGCGGTCCTGCAGCTCCTCGAGCACGATCGCCGTGATGCCGGGAATATCGAGGCGGCGCGCTTCGGTGATCGGCAACCAGACAAGCTCGACGAGTTCCGCTTCGGGTCCGACAAATCCCTCGCTGCGGCGCGCAACCGCGGCGACATCGGCGGCGAAGAAGCGGCTGTCGAAACGCCGCGGCCGTTTCGGCGGCGTGATGGCGCGGGCGATAAAATGGATCGCGCCAAGGTCGGGGAGCACGCCCGCCTCGGCAAACGTCCGCCAGGCGCCGGGCGGATCGGAAATCCGGTCGGCCCGCCATACCCCGAGCATCAAGCCGGTCTCCTCGTAGGTTTCGCGCACGGCGGCAAGCGCGAAGGCGGCCGCCTTGGCGAGGCTCGGCCGTTTCACCCGTTGCATCAGGCGCGCGCTGTCGCGTTCATGCAACGGCGCCGCGGTCGGCATCAGTCGATCGACGGTTTCGACGCTGCCGCCGGGAAAGACGAATTTCCCAGGCAGGAACCGGTGGCGCGCGTGCCTGCGCCCGAGCAGCACCTTCGGCACCGCTTCGGCGCGGTCGATGAGGATGAGCGTGGCCGCGTCCTTCGGCCTGATATTGGGAAAGGATTGATCGCGGATCGTGTCGGTCAGGCGTTCGGCGCGGTCGGCCGCCGTTCCAGGCACGACCATGCTCTCGATGTCGTTACTCATGATTCATGATGTCCTGCCTCGGCGCCGGCGCCGTTCCGCGCGGCCCGCGATTGTCCGCTGCCGCGGCGCTTGCGGTCGCGTGCGTCCTGCGCCGCCGGCGGCGTGGTCTTCGCGCAGGAGCCGGAAGCGCAAGGCGCCGGCAACCGGCGCCGCTTCGACGAGCTCGACCGTCACCGGGTCGCCGAGCCGATAGGTTTCGGAACGGCCGACGAAAGCGCGTCCCGCCTCGTGGTAACGGAAATAGCCCTCGCCGATGTGGCGCGCCGGGATGAAGCCGTCGGCGCCGGTCTCGTCGAGCTCGACGAATAGGCCGGCGCGCGTCACCCCGGAAATATGTCCATCGAAGATCGCGCCGACGCGGTCGGCCAGGAAATGAGCGATGAGCCGGTCGGCGGTCTCGCGCTCGGCCTTCATGGCGCGGCGCTCGGTCGCCGAAATGGTGGCGGCGATTTCGGCGAGCGCGCGTGCGTCCGTGTCGTCGGCGAGCCCGTCCGGACCGAGCTTGAGCGCGCGGATCAGGGCGCGATGCACGATCAGGTCGGCATAGCGGCGGATCGGCGAGGTGAAGTGCGCGTAGCGGCGCAGGTTAAGGCCGAAATGGCCGAAATTTTCCGCCGAATATTCGGCTTGCGCCTGGCTGCGCAGCACGACCTCGTTGACGAGCCGTTCGACGTCGCGGCCTTTGACCCTCTCCAGGATGCGATTGAACGCATCCGGCCGCAGCGCGCCGCCCCTGGGCAGGGAAATATCGAGCGTCGCCAAGAATTCGCGCAACGCATTGATCTTCTCCGGCGCCGGCTCGTCGTGCACGCGATAGATTAGCGGCACGCGCGAGCGCTCGCAGGTTTCGGCGGCGGCGACATTGGCGAGGATCATGAACTCCTCAATCAGCCGATGCGATTCCAGCCGCTGCGGAATGATCACGCGATCGACCGTGCCGTCGGATTTGAGCACGATCTTGCGTTCGGGAATTTCGAGGTCGAGCGGGCCGCGCGCGTCGCGGGCGCGGCGTACCGCCCGATAGGCGGCATAAAGCGGGTCGAGGATTTTTTCGACGATGGGGGCGACGGCTTCGTCCGCCCGGCCCGAAACCGCGAGCTGGGCCTGTTCGTAGTGCAGCCGCGCGGCCGATCGGATCAGCACGCGGTGAAAGCTATGCGAGCGCTTGCGGCCGTCGGCGCCGATCACCATGCGGACCGCGAGCGCGGGACGATCTTCGTCCGGCCGCAGCGAGCACAAATCGTTGGAGATGCGCTCGGGTAGCATGGGGACGACGCGGTCGGGAAAATAGACCGAATTGCCGCGCTCAGCCGCGGCGCGCTCGAGTGCCGAGCCGGGCCGCACGTAATGCGCCACGTCGGCAATGGCCACGCTGACGATATGGCCGCCCGGATTACGCGGGTCCGCATCGGGCACGGCATGGACGGCGTCGTCGTGATCCTTGGCGTCGGGCGGATCGATGGTGACAAAGGGGATTTCGCGCCAGTCCTCGCGTCCCGCGGGCGTCGCCGGGCGGGCGGCTGCCGCTTCATCGCGCGCGGCGCGGGTAAAGACGTGCGGGATGTCGTGGGCGTGGATCGCGATCAGGCTGACCGCTCGTTCGCTCCTGATCGAATCGAGCCGCTCGACCACTGTGCCGGCCGGCAGGCCGAGCCGGCCTTGGCGGACAACCTCGACGGCAACCAGATCGCCGTCCGCCGCGTCGCCGGTCGCGCCGGTCGCGATGGCAAGTTCGCGGCCGAGCTCTTTCTTGTCGATCGGCACCAGCCGACCGCCGCCGCCCGGAAGGCTGCGAAAAATACCGAGCACGCGATGCCTGGCGCGATCGATGAGCTTGATGACGCGTCCGCTCTTTTCCTCCTCGTCCGTTCGCTCGACGCGCAGGAGCGCGCGGTCGCCGACGCCGGCAACTTCGCCCGGCCGGGCGCGCCGCGGCGTGGCGATGCGGATCACCGGTGCGGCGCCGTGCGCCGTTTCGTCCCATTCGGTCGGTCGCGCCAAAAGTTCGCCGTCGGGATCGCGGCCGGTGATGTCGGCGAGAACGACCGGCGGCAAGGTGCCGGCATGATGCAGCCGCTTGCGGTGTCGATCGACGTGACCTTCCTCGGTGAGGTCGCGCAACATACGCTTGAGCGCCGCCCGATCGGCATTCTTGGCGCCGAACGCGCGCGCGATCTCGCGCGTGCCGACCGTGCCGCTGCGCTCGCGGATGAAGGCGAGAAGCTCCTCGCGCGACGGCAGATGCGTGGATTTCATGAGCCGCTCAATGGCCGTGTCCTCGGCCGGAGCCGGAGCTTGGGA
>JASHRY010000082.1 GCA_030037105.1 Xanthobacteraceae bacterium | reverse complement strand
GAAACTGAGATCGGAGGCAACGTCGATCGCGATCGGCGCGGAACCATCCAGCGTCAACGAGGTCACGCCCATCCAGAGAAAGAGCGAAGCGAGCGCCGCCGCGAGCCACAGCGCCCAGTGCCGCGCCAACGCACCGTCCGCCGCCACGAGGCCGTAATCGATGCCGCCTGTGCCGATCCCGACCCCGGCGAAGAAGTAGACGGCATAGAGGAGAGGACGGGAGAATTGGACGGCCAGAGGTCCGGAATTGGACCAGCCCCAGGGAGTGAATACGAGCGCCAGCGGTAGGTAGGCCGCCACAGAAAGCGCAACGAGAGCGGCAAAGAAGAGGAGGGGACGCCGTCCCAGCGCGACCAACCAGCGGCCGAGAGCCTTGAGCGCGCCCGGCGCGACCCAATTGAGGCCGGCGGCGGCAATATTGAGAGCCAAAAGCTGCCACAGGAACCACAACGGACCGTTAGGCCAGAACGGCAATGCGAGATAATGTCGCAAATAGTCGGCGACGCCGGGTACGGCGGCGGTCACGCTATAGGCGGGATATTCGGCGATCGGCATGAGGACGACGAGGCCGAAGACATAGGGAACCCCAAGCCGGAGTAACCGGTTGCGCATAAAGCCCCAGTTTCGCCTGCGCACCAGACTCGGCCAGATGAACAGGCCGGACAGCAGAAACATGAGCGACATCAGGTAGACGTCCTGCCAGGCACAGAACAGGTCGAAGCCGAACCAGCGCTGGCTGTCCACGATCGGAAAAGCGCGCCAGCCATAGGGCGGATCGTCAAAGCCGGAAGATCCCGTCGGGATCCATTTGACGTAGGCCAGGACCGAGTGGAAGGCGAGCACGATCAGGATGATGACGGCGCGCAAATTGTCGAGGGCCAGACTGGATCGCGACATGGCAATGGGGCGCGGCATGAATCTCAAATTCTCGACCGGCCAAGTTGATCCGATAACTTTAGCCGCATCATTGGAGAGGGCTGCGACTCTGGCAAGCGAGAAATTCGGCGGGCCGGCGGCTTCGGAGCCTCGTCAGCGGATCGCCGGCGTCCTTAATTCACCGCATTGTGGAACCTATGGTTCTCGGGCATCAATGCCGACTTATCGAGTCGCTACGTGAACAAACGGAGAGGCCCATTGATCGCGCACGCGAAAATGCTGGTTACAGCGGGGCTCCTCGTCCTCCTTGCCGCTGTGCAGTCGGCAGTCGCCGCAGAACCCTCGGCGCTCGGCCTATGGCAAAAGATCGATGAGGAGACTGGGAAAACAGTCATATGGTTTCTGTTCGTCGAGGATGACCGCGGATTCTACGAAGGCGTCGCGGCCAAGCTTTTTCCTCGGCCGATCGACGGGCCGACCCCGCCCGTCTGCATCAATTGCCCGGACGATCGCAAAGACGCGCCGCTGCTCGGACTGCCCATTATCAAGGACATGAAACGGCGTGGCTTGAAATACGAAGACGGCAACATCCTTGACCCGCGAAATGGTCATATCTACAGCGCGGCGATGACGCTCAGTCCCGACGGACAGAGACTGACCGTTCGCGGCTATCTCGGCATCGAGCTTTTCGGGCGTGACGAGGTCTGGTACCGCCTGCCGGACGATGCCGTGAAGGAACTCGATCCTGTGGTCATCGGCAAGTACTTGCCGGGACAGGTTCCGACGGTTGGATCGATATCCGCCATGCAACGGCAGCATGGCGGCGCAAGGTCGATGAACCAGCTTCGCTGACCTCGCTTGGCCCCGCGCTCGTCGCTCTCAATTGCCGCCGCCGAATTCGCAGCTTGGCGCGGAGTAATAATAACGGGCAACGCCGTAACGGTCGTGCTCGACGACCGGGCGGCAGCGTGCCAGCCATTCGCGATCGCGCTCTGCCGCGCGCGCTTTTCCCGCTTCGTTGACGGGTTCCGGCACCAGTCTCACGTAGGGATTAACAGCAGCTCCCCATGCTGCCGTGCAGTCGAAGTTCGTCCACGAGCCGATACAGCTCGTTTGACTGACATCGTCGGCATAGGCCGGCGACCGGATCACGAGCAGGGCCACGACCGATAGGATCGCGGCGCCGGCATGAGCGGCCGGCAATAGGGCGCGTCCAGGAAAAGTGGGAACCGGTTTTCGGTCCGGACGCGTCATAAAACAAACGCGCGGAGCGGAATGGCGATTCAAAGATAAGTCATTCCGATCGAGTGCCGAAAGCGTCCCGGCGAACCCATTGGTTAACATCGTTCCCTCCCTGGTAACGCGTCCTCCGTTCGCAAAGGAGCATGCGGTAAGCATCGGTTGAGAGGAAGCAAGGCGGATGCCAGCCCATCTGCCCTGTTCTGGCACAGTGGCGATCTGCGGCGCGGCCTGTCATCGAAAGTCGGCTAACGCGGCTTGCAGCCGCCGCCAATCGCGTGTGCGGGCCGGCAGGCCGAAGCGCAGCCAGTTGGCATGATCCGGGAAGGTGCGCACCATAATACCGGCGCGCCCCAGGTGACGGAACAATTTACCGGCCGCCGGCGTTCGCGCCAGCCGGAAGAGGCTCGTGCCGCCGACGATATCGAGACCCGAGCCGATCAGCATGGCATCGAGCCTCTTTGCCGCCCTACCGAGCCGGCGCCGCGTCGTCTCGATCCAGGCCGCATCCGCCAGCGCCGTGGCGCCGACCGCGAGCGCCGGGCCGGACACGGCCCAGGGGCCGAGCGCAGCGGACAATCGCTCCGCCATGGCCGGCGCGGCGAGCGCGAAGCCGAGCCTCAATCCGGCGAGCCCGAAGAACTTGCCGAACGAGCGCAGCACGACGACGTTGCCGCGCGCAACGTCGGCCGCAAGACTCGCGCCGGAAGGTCCGACGTCCATGAACGCCTCGTCGACCACCAAGAGGCCGCCGTGCGGTCGCAGGTCCTCGGCCAGTGCGAGCAAATCCGGCCGGGCGAGCAGCCGGCCGTCCGGATTATTGGGATTGGCGACAATGACCAGTCGAGCATTGCAGCAAGCGCCGATCTCGCGCACCGCGTGCACGTGGTGTCCGGCGAGCACCGCGGCCTTGGCGAATTCGCCGTAGGTCGGGGCCAGAATTGCGGCGCGGCCTGGCTGGACCAGCCCGGCGACAATGGGCAGCAAAATCTGGGCGCCGGGCGCGGGTACGACATGCGCGGCGGACGGAGCGCCATAGGCCCGCGCCGCGGCTGCCGCGAGCGCGCGGGCCGCGCTTGGATCGGGCAAACGGGAAAACGCCGCGGCGGGAAAACGCGGCAACGGATACGGGTGGGGATTGATCCCGGTCGACAGGTCGACGAAAGGTTCGGGCGCATCCGGGAACAGGCGGCGGGCGGCGCCGAGATCGCCGCCATGCAGGAGCGGGCCGTCCGCGCCGCGAATAGGGACCATGTCCGTCGCGCTCGCACTCATCGCCATGCTGATCGAGCTCTCAATCGGCTACCCGAAGCGCGTCCAGCGCGCGATCGGCCATCCGGTGACCTGGATCGGCCGCCTGATCGGC
>JASHRY010000081.1 GCA_030037105.1 Xanthobacteraceae bacterium | reverse complement strand
TCTATTTGCTCCGCCTGGGCGAGGCGCTGGCGCTCGCGGCCTTCCTGAGCTTTTGCGTGATGTGGGTGCGCTGGCAGACGTCCGCGCCGGGGATTTCCAAGATATCGGGCGACTTCGTGAGCTTCTGGACAGCCGGGCAGCTCGCGCTCGATGGGCGCGCCGCGGATGCCTATGTGCGACTGCCGCATTACTTGCTGCAAATGGCCCTGCATCGGGATCCGACCTGGGGGTACTTGGCTTTCTTCTACCCGCCGTTCTTCCTGCTGTTGTGCGCAGGCTTCGCGCTGCTCGGCTATTTTCCCGCTCTGTGCCTATGGCTGGCGTCAAGCTGCGCCTGCTATGTCACCGTATTACGGGCGCTGCTGCCGAAGAGCTTGCGTGAAGGCGTGCGGCTCTGGATTCTGTTTCTCGGCTATCCCGCCGTGATGATCAATGCGGGTTTCGGCCAGAACGGATTTCTGAGCACGGCACTCCTGGGCGGAGCAGCAGTCTGGATGGACCGGCGGCCGGAGCTGGCGGGTATTTGTCTCGGTTGCCTGGCCTACAAGCCGCAGCTTGGAATCATCGTGCCGCTCGCTTTGGCCGTGGCGGGGCGGTGGCGGTGTTTCCTGGTCGCGGGCGCTACCGTGCTGGGGCTGGCGGCAGCGGCGACATTGGCTTTCGGGACAGCTGTCTGGCCGGCGTTCATTGCCGACATGGCGGACGCGCGGCGCAATTGGATGGAGCCGGCAAATCCTTTGTACCTGCAGTATTTGGTCACGGTCTTTGGCGCGGTGCGCCTGCATGGCGGGCCGCTGGCGCTGGCCTATGTGGCGCAGGCGGTGGTGAGTGTGGCGGCCGCGGCCATGTTGGTGCGCGCGCTGCGGCGGCGGCCGCCCGGCGTGCGGTCAGGCCGAGCGGAGGGAGCGGCGATCGCAGCCTGCGTGCCATTCTGCTCGCCCTTCATGCTGGAGTACGACCTGGTGATCCTGGCCGTGCCCATGGCTTGGCTGCTGGGCGAGGCTTTGCGCAACGGCTTCCGGCGCGGGGAGGGTGTGGCTTTGCTGGGGGCATATTTCGCCCCCGTCCTGTTGAAGGTTACGCTGTTCGATGACGCGGTGAAGCTCTCTATCATCGCCGCCGCGGCTTTGCTATTCGCGATGGTGCTGCGGCGAATGACGGAGAAACCCGCATAGCGGTCGAGCACGTGCAGCGGGTCGGGTACGGGTTCCGAGCGGCCGCACTTTCCCCGGTTGCGGACTCGACCCATATTGGCGGGATGGCGAGAGGCCCCGACCAGCCGAACGCGCCGAGAGAGCACGATCCGGCAAGACATTCGAAAAAGGACCCGGCAAGGCCGACGCGGGCCAAGGCGGCGCGCCCGGACGTGCCGCCGCTCGACGCGAAGCTTGCTGACATCCTCAATCCCGGCATCGGGCAAGGCACGGCCGGGCTGGGGTCGCAGACGGGGCTGCAGCCGCCGCCGGACAATTCCTGGGACCGCCGCGCCGATTTCGCCAATGCGCATCGGGCACGCGCCTCGGTGGCGCGCGGCTTTGGCGAGGCGCCGCAGCAGGGTTATGTCGGCAAGACTCCGGTGCCGCCCGGCGAGCTCGATCCCGATCTGGCCCGCGCTTTCGGTCTCGAGGAACAGGAAGGGAACGCCGAGGCGGACCGCCAGGTGATTACGCCGGACATGGCCCCTGCCCGATTGCGCCTAACCCGATCAAATTCCGGGCAGGCGGGAACGGTTGCCGGGCTCGCCAGCCAGCGATCGCTGGACAAATTGCTACGCGAAGGCCGTCCCGAATTCCACGAGCATCCCTGGACACCGCATCGCCCGCCGCGGCCGGACAAGACCGAAGGCGGCCGCCGCCTTGTCATCAAATCGGATTTCGGCCCGAGGGGCGATCAGCCCCAAGCCATCGCCGAACTCGTCGCGGGCGCGCGCCGCAACGACCGCACGCAGGTACTGCTCGGCGTCACCGGCTCCGGCAAAACCTTCACCATGGCCAAGGTGATCGAGGAGACGCAACGCCCCGCCCTCGTCCTCGCGCCCAACAAGACGCTGGCGGCGCAGCTCTACGGCGAGTTCAAGACCTTCTTTCCCGACAACGCGGTCGAATATTTTGTCAGCTACTACGACTATTATCAGCCGGAAGCCTATGTCCCGCGCACCGACACCTATATCGAGAAGGAATCCTCGATCAACGAGCAGATCGACCGCATGCGTCACGCGGCGACGCGGGCGCTGCTCGAGCGCGACGATGTGATCATCGTCGCCTCGGTGTCGTGCATCTACGGCATCGGCTCGGTGGAGACCTATTCGGCGATGACGTTCTCGCTCAAGCAGGGCGAGCGCCTCGACCAGCGGGCGTTGCTGGCCGACCTGGTGGCGCTGCAATACAAGCGCTCGGCCGGCGATTTCTACCGCGGCTCGTTCCGCGTGCGCGGCGACGTGGTCGAGATTTTCCCGGCGCACTACGAGGACCGCGCCTGGCGCGTGTCGCTGTTCGGCGACGACGTGGAATCGATCCAGGAATTCGATCCGCTCACCGGGCAAAAAACCGACGAGCTGGAGTTCGTCAAAATCTACGCCAACTCGCATTATGTGACGCCGCGGCCGACGCTGCTGCAGGCGATTGCCGGCATCAAGCTCGAGCTGCGGGCGCGCCTCGAAGAGCTCAATGCCGCCGGCCGCCTGCTCGAGGCGCAAAGACTCGAACAGCGCACGCTCTACGATCTGGAGATGATGGAAGCGACGGGAAGCTGCGCCGGCATCGAGAACTATTCGCGCTATCTCACCGGCCGAAAGCCCGGCGAGCCGCCGCCGACGCTGTTCGAATACGTGCCCGACAACGCGCTCGTTTTCGTCGACGAGAGCCACGTCACCATCCCGCAGCTCGGCGGCATGTACCGCGGCGACTTCCGCCGCAAGGCGACGCTCGCCGAATACGGCTTCCGCCTGCCTTCGTGCATGGACAACCGGCCGCTGCGCTTTGAGGAATGGGACGCGATGCGGCCGCAGACGCTGTGCGTCTCCGCCACGCCCGGCCCGTGGGAGCTCAACGAGACCGGCGGCGTATTCGTCGAGCAGGTGATCCGGCCGACCGGCCTCATCGATCCGCCGGTCGACGTGCGCCCGGCGCGCACCCAGGTCGACGATCTCGTCGGCGAAGTCCGCGCGGTGGCGCAAAACGGCTTCCGCGCGCTCGTCACCGTCCTCACCAAGCGCATGGCCGAGGATTTGACCGAATACCTGCACGAGCAGGGCATCCGCGTGCGCTACATGCATTCCGACATCGACACCATCGAGCGCATCGAGATCATTCGAGATCTGCGGCTCGGCGCCTTCGACGTGCTGGTCGGCATCAATCTCCTGCGCGAGGGCCTCGATATTCCCGAAGTTGCGCTGGTCGCCATCCTCGACGCCGACAAGGAGGGTTTCTTGCGCAGCGAGACCAGTCTGATCCAGACCATCGGCCGCACCGCCCGCAACGTCGAGGGCCGCGTCGTCCTCTATGCCGATGCCGTCACCGGTTCGATGGAGCGCGCCATGGCGGAGACCAATCGCCGGCGCGAGAAGCAGCAGGCTTTCAACGCGGCGAACGGCATCACGCCGGAAAGCGTGCGCAAGGGCATCGCCGATATTCTGGAAAGCGTGTACGAGCGCGACCACGTGCTGGTCTCGACCGGCGTTGGCGACGGCGACCTTGGATCGCGGTCCGGAGCAAGGTTCGAGGCGGCCGCCACCATCGGTCACAATTTCGAGGCGGTGATCACCGATCTCGAAACCCGCATGCGCGCCGCCGCCGCCGACCTCGATTTCGAGGAGGCGGCGCGCTTGCGCGACGAAATCAAACGCCTGCGCGCGACCGAACTTGCCGTGATCGACGATCCCACGGCGAAGACTTTACCCTCCCCTTTGTGGGGAGGGTCGGCCGCCGAAGGCGGCCGGGGTGGAGGTCACGCGGAGCGCGCGGGGAGAAAAAGCAAAATCCACAAACCAGCGCTCGACGAAATGGGCATCGCGCTCTCCCACGAGGTCGCGCCGCGACGCTCCGGACCGGGGCGCGACGCGCCGCGCAAGCCGAATCTCGACGAAATGGGTCCGGCTATCGAATCCGTCCCGGCGAAGGGCGACCGTTCGGGCCCGCGCTCGACGCTCGGCCGGCCCGGCATGCGCGGTGGCTGGAAGCCACGGCGGCGCTGAGCAAATCTCCAGCCGCTCCGCCCGCTCCGCGGCAGGCGTTTGCAAGCCCGACATTCCGATCGCTCGCGCGGCATTGGCACGCTTACGCTGCCGCGCTCGGCCGGCATCGCGGCTGGTGCGGGCCGCGAGGAACCAGCTTCAGGAGCCCGAGTTGAGCCGGTATCGATGCAAGGAGGCACGCCCATGACCGCAAAGGAAAAGACGCTCGACGATCTGTTCGAGGATACTCTCAAGGATATCTATTACGCGGAGAACAAAATCCTCAAGGCGCTGCCCAAGATGGCGAAAGCGGCGCAATCTGACGAATTGAAAGCGGCGTTCGAAAAGCACCTGAAGGAAACCGCTGGCCAAGTCTCCCGGCTGGAGAAGGTATTCCAGCTGATCGATGCGGCGCCGAGAGGCCAGAAATGCGAGGCGATCGAGGGCATCATCGAAGAGGGTTCCGAGATCATGAAGGAATTCAAGGGCGCGCCGGCCCTCGATGCCGGGCTTGTCTCCGCCGCCCAGGCCGTCGAGCACTACGAGATCGCGCGTTATGGAACCCTGAAGCGCTGGGCCGAACTGCTCGGCCTAGACGAGGCGATCGGGCTCCTCGACGAGACGCTCGAACAGGAGAAGCATACCGACCTGGCACTGACCGAACTCGCCGATTCCATGCTCAACGAGCAGGCCCAGGCCGCCGCATAGGTGCCGATTCGCGGACAAAGCGCGCCTCGGCGATCCGGCAAACGCGATCGGGGGAACGCCCCGCGTACCGGCGATATTTCGTTACAAATCGGCTCAACGTCAGCCGCCATCCACGAGCGGCTCCAAATATAATGGAACTCGCTCGCGCTTGCGCGCGGCTTGCTCGAATAATTGAAGGATTTCACGCTCATAAAACCCAAACTGATTGAAGGACGCGGATCGCCGACGAAAGCACCTCGTTGGCGATTTCGTATTTGTCCGGATTTTTCATGTATGGTGGGCGAGGTTTCATGATGCTTACTCCGCTGCGACAAGCGAATTAAAGCATAAGTCTTCGCTGCGCCGACGCTGCATCTTATGGCGTCAACTTTCCGAGCTCCGGGAATGGCACATAGCTTGCGCCGGCGCACGCCTCGCGTGACGTCGTTTCGAAGCGGTCGAACCGGCCGGCGATGAAGACGGCCGCCACCTCCTTCACGCCCGCATAGTCCTTGCCGTTCTTCTTGGCGTTGAACCGCAGACAGACGACATAGCGTTTGGCGCCGCCCACGGATTTCAGCGCCGGGGCGGCAATGGCGGAATCGCGAATCCCGGTCGGATCGTTGAGGTAGGCGTGCATCGCCGCGAGAATATCGGCCTTGTAAGTGGCGGGAGGGACATTGATCTCGTCCTCGGCAGCGGCCGCTTCAGTCGAGGGCCGGTGGTGCGCGCACGCGCCGAGGAGAAGGGTCCCGCCCAGGAGCAGGCTTAAAAACCGCCATCGCGCGCTGACCGGCTGTATCGATTCCCGCGTCCCTTTGCCCCATTTCATGGGTTTAATCCTGAATCGCGACGGACGCCCCGCGCCGCATCATACCGTGTCGCCAAGGTGGAAAATCCCCTATAAGGCTTCGGCCAAACCGCCATCGCGTTCGCAGACTTACCGGTTTATGCAGTCTTGACGCCCCCCATCGTCCACCTGATCCAGGTCTACGGCCTCGTCGTCGTCGCCGGAATCATCGGCCTCGAAAGCATTGGCCTTCCCGTTCCCGGGGAGTCGGTACTCATATTGGCCTCGATTTTTGCCGGGACGCGCCACGATTTTCACATCAGCTCGGTCATCCTGACTGCCGCAGGCGGAGCGATCATCGGACAAATGATCGGCTACGTCATCGGCCGCGAGTTCGGCTATTGGCTGCTGCTGCGCTTCGGCGTCTATCTGCGAATTACCGAAAGTCGGATCAAGCTCGGCCAGTACCTGTTCCTGCGCCATGGCGGCAAGATCGTCATTGTCGCCCGCTTCATCCCGCTGCTGCGCGCGCTGGCCGGCATCCTGGCCGGAGCCAATCGCATGCCCTGGCGGCACTTCATGCTGGCCAATATCGTCGGCGCGCTTGCTTGGGCATCCTTCTTCGGATTCGCCGCCTATTTGCTGGGGCGCCAAGTCGAACGCGCGGCCGGACCGATGGTCATCGTACTCGGCCTCGCCGCCGTGATCGTCATCGTCGTCGGAATCAATTTCGTGGGCCGACACGAGGCGGAGCTTACGGCTGCAGCCGAACGCGCGCTGCCCGGACCGCTGCAATGGCCGTGAGCCGTCGTGCGGCGCCCGGCGACGCAGCCTTGCGGCATTCGTCCTCTACCGCCATATTGCGTTTCGGCAGACGATGTCGCCCGACGGAGCGCTGTTAGAGGCTTCGCAAAGTCGCTTTAACGGACTTTGAACCATGTCCAGGCCTTCGTCGCTTTCGAGTCCGTTTCTACTCGGCTTCGACGAGATCGAACGCGTGCTCGATCGTGTCGCGAGAGCCGGCGACGGCTATCCGCCTTACAATATCGAACGCATCCCGCGCGACGGCGACGATCCGGATCGGCTGCGCATCACGCTGGCGGTGGCGGGCTTCACCCGCGATCAACTCGAAGTGACGCTGGAACAGAGCCAGCTCGTCATTCGCGGTCGCCAGCAGGACGACAAAAGCCGTCAATATATCCACCGCGGCATTGCCGCGCGCCAATTCCAGCGCAGCTTCGTGCTGGCGGAGGGAATGGAAGTTCTCGGCGCCGACTTGAAGAACGGATTGCTGTCGATCGATCTCGTACGCCCGCAGCCGGAGCGCATCGTCAAATCGATCGCCATCAAGGACAGCGACGAAACTGAAGACGAAATTGAATAGGACTCGACCGTGCGGTCGGCGTCACCGAAGCGGAAGCCGACGAAAGATGCGGCGGACGGAATGTCTTCCGCAGTCCGATAGCCGTCGTCTGATTACGCCGCGCTCGCCGACGGCATGGCCAACACGGCGTAGAGCGCCTCCGCGTCCTGCGAGGCGCGCAGCTTATGGGCGACGGCGGGATCGCGCAGAAGTCGCGCCACGCGGGCAAGCGCCTTCAAATGATCGGCGCCGGCGCCTTCCGGCGCGAGCAGCAGAAAGATGAGATCGACCGGCTGACCGTCGAGTGCCTCGAAATCGACCGGCCGGTCGAGCCGCGCGAACAATCCGAACAGCCGGGTGAGGTTGGGCATCTTGCCGTGAGGAATGGCGATGCCGTTGCCGATGGCGGTCGAGCCGAGCTTCTCGCGCTGCATCAGGATTTCGAATATCGCGCGCTCATTCTGACCGCTGAGCAAAGCGGCGCGCGCGGCAAGCTCGTGCAGGACCTGCTTCTTGTTGTTGACCTTGAGCGCCGGGAGGATCGCGTTCGGCGCAACGAGATCGGTGATCGGCATGAATGAAACCTGGGGGAGCGAGGTCGTCGCCCGGCGCGGGCTTTCCCGAGCATGAGCTTATCCGAAAACCGGTGCCCGTCTCTCCGCATCATGCTCAAGGGCGGCGGACCATAAGGAGCGCCCGCCACGGCGTCAATGGGCATCCGTCGGGCATGCCCGAGTTCCATCACTGCATCGCCGACCGACAATTGTTTCAGCCGGACGATCGATGCGGCGATGATCGAAGCTGTCGAGTTCCACCTCGTTCGCCTGCGCCTCCGGGCGGCGATGCAGCTTGCAGCCTAAACCGAATCCCCACCATCCACGCGTTCGGGGCGATGATCCTTGAGCCGGCGATGATAGCGGCGCAGCCGCTTTTCCACCCGCAACGCCGCCTGGTCGGCGCTGGCATAGGCATCGGGCGCCCTGCCCTCGGCGTGCAGCGTGATCTTCGAATCGAGATGGATCGCGCATTCGGTGCGAAACCCGAAGCCCTCTTGCGCAACCGTTACGTGCCCGGAATAGCCCCCGTCGAAATACTTATCCACGGCTTCGGCGACGCGACTGCTGATGCGCTCCCGCAGCGCGTCGCCGACATCGAGATTCTTTCCCGAAACGCGAATTGGCATGACCGCCTCGCTGGAGCGGTTTCAGTCCCAAGTCATCGAGAAGCATAGCGACCCGGCCGGGCAAGACGATAGTCAGGATTGCTTCGGCACTGCGCGCTTTTGGCGGTCCGCGCCGCGCGACGACGGCGCGTACCCGACGCTTATTTCGAGTTTCGAGCTAGGCATTGGCGGGCGCGGAGTCAACGCCGTTCCGCACTAAACCCAACGCCAACTCCTGCGCAGTCAACCTACCGCCGCCGCCTGTTTCTCGCGCCGACGCTGCACGGAGGAGGGAATACGCATGCCCTCGCGATATTTCGCGACCGTTCGTCGCGCGATGTCGATGCCGGCCGCGCGCAGCTTCTCGACGATGGTGTCGTCGGACAGCACGTCGGTCGCGCTCTCGGCATCGATCAACTGCTTGATGCGGTGGC
>JASHRY010000080.1 GCA_030037105.1 Xanthobacteraceae bacterium | reverse complement strand
GCAATTGCCGAACGCATTTCGTTATCGGCGCGAATTCACCCCGAGCTGCTCGTGCCGTCGGCCGGGCCAGAGTTGGGCCGATGCGCTCAAGAACACCGACGACTCAACCACGCTCGAGAGCGGCGACATTGTCGTCACCGACGACAAGGCCAAGGCCCTCTCGCAGGTGCCGAAGACATCCGTTTCGGACAAGCATTCGGGCAAAGCCGGCGCGAATAAACCCGACCAGAGCGCAACATCGGCGGGATCCGCAACCGCGAACGCCGCCAATAGCGATACCCCCAAAGGGCCGGTACGGACCGTCGGACCGCCGTTCATCCCCGGACAATAACCCGCTCGAACCCGCCCGGTACCGGCAACGCGCGAATCGCTATCAAGAATCCGCGGCGCTCGCTTTGATCAGCGTGGAACTCTTGGTAAGCGCACGGTCGGGCTCCGGAAGCGCCGTACCCGGATCATGGAATCGGCTGGTGATCGGATAGCGCCGGTCGCGCCCGAAATTCTTCAGCGTCACCTTGACGCCCGGCGCGGCTTGCCGGCGCTTGTATTCGGCGAGGCTGAGCATGCGCTCGACCTTCATCACCGTCTCGCGGTCGAACCCGGCGGCGACAATGGCGGCGAGCGGCTCCTCGCGCTCGACCAAGCGTTCGAGAATCTGGTCGAGCACGCCATAGGGCGGCAGCGTGTCCTGGTCGGTCTGGTTCTCGCGCAGCTCCGCGCTCGGCGCCCGCGTGAGCACGTTCTCGGGGATGACCGGCCCTTCGGGACCGAGCGCCCCGTCGGGCTTCCAGGAATTGCGCAGCCGCGCCAGCCGATAGACCTCGGTCTTGTAAAGGTCCTTGACCGGGTTGAAGCCGCCGTTCATGTCGCCGTAGAGCGTGGCGTAACCGACCGACATTTCCGACTTGTTGCCGGTCGTGACCACCATCAGGCCGAATTTGTTGGAGATCGCCATCAGGATCGTGCCGCGGGCGCGCGCCTGCAGATTCTCCTCGGTGACGTCACGCGGCGCGCCGGCAAACACCCCGGTGAGCGTCGCTTCGAGTCCACGCACCGCGCTCTCGATCGGGACGGTGTCGTAGCGCACGCCAAGCGCGCGGGCGATCGATCCGGCGTCGTCGAGCGACTGCTGCGAGGTGTACCGGAACGGCAGCATCACGCAGCGAACGCGCGCGGCGCCGAGGGCGTCGGTCGCCAGCGCCGCGCACAGAGCCGAATCGACGCCGCCGGACAGGCCGAGCACGACGCCGCGAAAACGATTCTTGTCGACGTAATCGCGCAGTCCGATCATGCAGGCGGTGTAATCCGCCTGATCCGGCTCCGCCGCCGCCGCGATCGGCCCCTGCGCGCAGCGCCAGACGCCGTCGATTCGCGTCCAGTGCGTGGTCACCACCGCCTCGCGGAAGGCCGGGAGCTGGAATGCGATCGAACGATCGGCGTTGAGCGCGAAGGATACGCCGTCGAAAACAAGCTCATCCTGGCCCCCGACCATGTTCACATAGACGAGCGGCAGGCCGGCCTCGACCACGCGATTGACCGCGATATTGAGCCGGTCGTCCGACTTGCCGCGCCAATAGGGCGAGCCGTTGGGCACCAGCAGAATCTCGCCGCCGGTCTCGGCCACGCACTCGACCACTTCCGGCCCCCAGATGTCCTCGCAGATCGGAATGCCGAGGCGGATGCCCTTGATCGCGACGGGTCCCGGCATCGGCCCGGGCACGAACACGCGCTTCTCGTCGAACACGCCGTAATTCGGCAGGTCCACTTTGAAGCGGATCGCCTCGATGCGGCCGCCGTGAAGCAGCGCATACGCATTGTAGAGTTTTCCGTCCTCGACCCAGGGCGTGCCGATGAGGACCGCGGGACCGCCGTCGCCGGTCTCCCGCGCCAAGGTCTCGACGGCGGCCCGGCAGCCGGCCTGGAAGGCCGGCTTGAGCACCAAATCCTCCGGCGGATAGCCGGCGATGAAGAGTTCGGGAAAGGCGACGATGTCGGCGCCGTCGCGCGCGGCTTGGGCACGGGCCGAGCGCGCGCGCTCGAGATTGCCGGAGACATCGCCGACAATCGGGTTGAGCTGCGCCACGGCAACGGCCAGGCGATCGGCGGAACGCTCATCCATGCCGATGGTCTAGCGCCGGATCGGGTGACGGACAACGGACGACGGAAGACGGATAAAAAGATCGACCGCCGGCCTCATTCTCTCGTCTGTCGCCTATCATCCGGCGTCCGTCGTCAGCTACAACGCCGCCACCACCGGCGTCGGCTTCTCCTTACCTTGGCGTTGCGCCCTGATGAGATCGGCCAGGAGGAACGCCAGGTCCAGCGCCTGCTCGGCATTGAGCCGCGGATCGCACACGGTGTGATAGCGATCGTTGAGGTCCTCCTCGCTGATCGCGCGCGCGCCGCCGATACACTCGGTGACGTTCTGGCCGGTCATTTCCAGGTGGACGCCGCCGGCGTAGGTGCCCTCGGCGGCATGCACCTGAAAAAACGTCCGTACTTCGGCGAGGATCTGGTCGAACGGTCGCGTCTTGTAGCCGGTCACCGAGGTGATGGTATTGCCGTGCATGGGGTCGCACGACCACGCCACGTTGCGGCCTTCGCGCTTCACCGCGCGTACCAGCGGCGGCAAGAGGTCGGCGGCCTTGTCCGCGCTCATGCGGCAGATCAGGGTCAGGCGGCCCGGCTCGTTGTCCGGATCGAGGATGTCGATGAGCTTCAACAACGCGTCCGGTTTCAGCGTCGGACCGGTCTTCAAGCCGAGCGGATTCTTGATGCCGCGGCAGAATTCCATGTGCGCGTGATCCGCCTGCCGGGTGCGATCGCCGACCCACAGCATGTGGCCGCTGGTGCAGTACCAGTCGCCGGTCGTCGAATCGACGCGGGTGAAAGCCTGCTCGTAACCGAGCAGCAGCGCCTCGTGGCTGGTGAAGAAATCGGTCGTCCGCAGCTCGGTGTGCAGTTCGGGGTCGACGCCGCAAGCGCGCATGAAGCCGAGCGCCTCGGTGATATGGTCGGCGAGGTCCTGGTAGCGCTTCGATTGCGGGCTGTCCTTGACGAAGGACA
>JASHRY010000079.1 GCA_030037105.1 Xanthobacteraceae bacterium | reverse complement strand
CGCGCTGCGGCCGCGTGGCATCGGCGTCGACATTGCCTCCTTCACCGACGCGATGGAGCGCCAGCGCGAGAAGGCGCGCGCGTCCTGGGCCGGCTCGGGCGAGGCGGCGGACGAAGCGGTCTGGTTCGCGTTGCGCGAAAAGGTCGGCGGCACCGACTTCCTCGGCTACGAGACGGAAAACGCCGCCGGCGTGGTCGTGGCCCTGGTGCGCGACGGCCGGGAGGTCGCCGCGCTTACGACCGGCGAAAGCGGCGCGGTGGTGCTCAACCAGACGCCGTTCTATGGCGAATCCGGCGGCCAGGTCGGTGATACCGGCGCGTTGACCGGCGCGGGCGTGCGTTTCAGCGTCACCGATACGCAAAAGCGGGCCGGCGACCTCTACGTGCATTTCGGCAGGGTCGAGCGCGGCACGCTGCGCACCGGCATGGCGCTCGATCTCGAAGTCGATCACGGCCGGCGCGGCGCGATCCGAAAAAATCACTCGGCCACGCATCTCCTGCACGAGGCGCTGCGCCAGGTGCTGGGCGATCACGTGGCGCAGAAAGGCTCGCTGGTCGCGCCCGATCGCCTGCGTTTCGATTTTTCGCACCCCAAGCCCATGAGCAGCGGCGAGATCGAGCGCGTGGAGGATATCGCCAACGACATCGTGTTGCAGAATGCGCCGGTCGTCACCCGGCTCATGAGTCGCGACGACGCCATCGCCTCGGGCGCGCGCGCCTTGTTCGGCGAAAAATACGGCGAGGAGGTGCGCGTCGTGGCCATGGGCGAAAGCGGCGGCAACGCCATGGGCTGGTCGGTCGAATTGTGCGGCGGCACTCATGTGCGGCGCACCGGCGACATCGGCGTCATCTCGGTGGTGAGCGAGACCGCCGTTGCGTCCGGCGTGCGCCGCATCGAAGCATTGACCGGTACGATGGCGCGCCAGGAGCTCAACAGATTCCGCGGCGACATAAGGGCCGTTTCCGCCGAGCTGAACGCTCCGCTCAACGAAGTGACGACCCGTGCCGCCGCCATGATGGCCGAGCGAAAGCGCCTCGAACGAGAATTGTCCGAAGCGAAGAAGAAGCTCGCCATGGGTGGCGGCGGGGGCGCCGACGGCGTGCGAACAATCGGCGACGTCAAGCTCATGGCGCGGGCGGTCGAAGGCATCGAGCTCAAGGACCTGCGCGGCCTTGCCGACGAGGGCAAGAAGAAGGTCGGCTCGGGTGTCGTCGCCATTGTCGGCGTCACCGGCGAGGGCAAGGCCGGCCTTGTCGTCGGCGTAACCGCGGACCTGACCGGACGCTTCAACGCCATCGATCTCGCGCGCAAGGGCGCGGAGGCGCTTGGCGGCAAGGGCGGCGGCGGCCGGCCGGATCTGGCGCAGGCCGGCGGCCCGGACGGATCGAAAGCGGATGCCGCGCTCGCCGCCATCGAAGCGGCGCTCGGCGCCTCCTCCCCACCCTCGCCCGCAGGCCGGGGGAAGTAGACCGGCAGATGAGGGGACGAGCCGGATCGGCGGCGCTCACAGCTCGACGATCATCCCGTCCTCGGCGGTGTCGTAGGGAATCTCGGCGCGGCGCGCCAGCATGTCGTTGCTCATATGCGTGAGGATGAGGCGCTTCGGGCGAATTTGACCAAGGCGCCGTTCGAGCGCCGACAGCGCCAGGTGGGTGGGAAGCGGCCGGTCCCGCGTATAGGCTTCACAGATGAAGACGTCGGCCTCGTATCCGATCTTGATCAGAGCGTCCGTCCATTCGGTATCTCCGGAAAAGGCGATGATCTTGCCCTCGAGCTCAAAGCGAAAACCGAGGCAAGGTCCGGCGCGATCATCGTGCGCGACGTGGAAAGGGGTCACCCGCAAGGCGCCGATTTCGGTGCGCTTGCCGATCTCCAGTTCCCTGAGCATCAGCGGAAACTGCAAGTCTATCGTCGTAGTGCCGGGAAAGCCGATCTCCATCACCTCGGCGTAGCGCGATTTGAGCCCGGGCGGGCCGACGACGGTGAGCGCGCGCTCGCGCTTGAGGATATAGTTCGCCTCGAGGACGAAGAACGGCAGGCCGCCGACGTGATCGGCGTGAAAATGCGAAAGAAAGATGACGTTGATCGCGTTGCGATTGATCGCGAGCTTGTTCATCGAAACGAGCGACGTTGAGCCGCAATCGATAAGCGCATTGATCTCGCGTCCGACGAGATGGAAACAGGTATTGAATCGTCCGCCCGAGCCGAAGGCATCGCCGCAGCCGACGAATTGCAAATGCATGAATGGGTTCCCGGATTGCGAGGAAAGGTGGCGCGTAACCATGGCCGGCCGCGGCGGAAAAATCCGTGATGGCCGTCACATTGCGAAAGCGGCACTCGGCCGGATTTAGGAGCGTGTACAAGCCATTGTGTTCTCACCGATTTTTTACTCTTGCCCGGTCCGTTCCGGCGACGAAAATGGGTGCGAAAGCCGAAGGCCGGCAGGCCGGCCGGCCCGGCGCCGGGCGGCGCGCCACGATCGCACCACAAAACGGCCCATGATCTAGGGCGGCGGCTCGGTCTGACGAGGATGCTGGGGTGAACCGCGGGTCAAATCATTCGGGCGGATTGGTCGTGCTTTCCGCGGCTCTTATGCTCTGCGGCTGCGCCGGTACCGATTTCGGATCCGGTTGGTTTTCCAAGCCGCTCGATTTGTTAGGCAGCAAAAACGGTTACACCTACTCCGCGCTCGACCAGGAGAAACAGCAGCGCCCGATCACCGCGAATGATCTTGTCGATGCCAACGGCGCCTGCCCGAGGTCGGCGCCGGCGGCGCAAGCACAATCCGCTCCGGTCAATTCCGCCGAAAGCGGCGCGGTCTCGCCCGATGCGGCCTCCTTGCTCGGCGGAGTGGCCATCGGCATGAGCGAGTGCGACGTGGTCACCCGCGCCGGCCGGCCGACCGCCGTCACCCTCGGCAGGAGGCCGAACGGCGACCGCACCGCGGTCCTGACCTTCACGGAGGGTCCGCGGCCTGGCGTTTACCGCTTCGTGGCCGGCCGGCTCACGGAAATGGATCGCTTGGGGGAGCCGTCGCCTCCGGACCAACCGGGCAAGAGCAGGACCGCGACGCGAAAGAAGAACGACAATACGTAATCGCCGCTACCGGCGCGCATAAGCGCCGCCGTGCCGCTGCAGCACCGCCTCGGGCGAGGCATAGGCTTCCTGCAGGTCGACGCTCCAATAGCGAAGCTCCTCGAGCGGTATCGGCACGCCGGTCACGGCGCAGCGCACGAATGCCCCCGGCCGCACGACGCGGAAATCGCCGTCAAGGTATTTCACCTCGGCCTCGCCGGGCATGGGAGACGGCCGGTCGGTACGATTGAGCAAGGGGACCTCCGTCGCGGACGGAGACTTTGAACACACCCGGCCGCACGCGAAGCAACATAATCATTCCGTCAGCAATGCGAAACCGCCGATTTCGGCCGACTGGTTGCCGCCGGGCAAAATCGCCGGCTCCGGTCGCGGCCGCCGCAAAAACACTGACGCCGGCCGACGGAAGTCGGCGCGGCGTCATGAGTTGCGCCGTCATCGGCGAGTGGGCGGCTCGCCTTCTCCCGCGCAGCCGGCGTCAGAGGGGGAGAATCCCTATCAGCAATGATGCCGTCGGCACCAATGATGCCGGTGACGCCAGTGATGGCGGCAATGCCAGCCGCACCGCGCCTGCGTGACGTCGCCGGAGGCGGCCGCGCTCACCACCCCCGCCGGAAGCGGCGCCGCGGGGCTTGCGTACGACACGCCGGACGCGGCCGCGAAAACCAATGACATGACCGCAATCGCAAATGCCTTTCGAACCATGTTGTCCTCCTTAGGCGGCGGACCAACCGTCCGCCGAGCAGATAAAGCGTAAACAACGTGGCGGTTCCGCGGCCAGCGAGTGAACAAACGGTCAGACTCGAATCACAAAAAATTTTTCAGACATGAACAGCCGGTCAGAATTCCAACCTCGACCCGAGGTTGTTCGCTCAGAACAGGCTCCCCTGCCCCGCGGCGCGCGCGCGCCGCCGGCGTCGACTCGACGGCTCGGACCGCGGCGCGGTTGCGGCTTGCACGACCTCGACGCGAGCGCCGACGTGACCGTCGGAAAACTCGATCCCGATCGGTACGCCGGGCACAATTCCGGCGGCGGCGCGCAGCGGCCGGCCCGCTTTGTCGCGCACGAGCGCAAAGCCGCGCGCCAGCACGCCGCGATAGGAGAACGCCGCGAGCAATTGCGCGTCGCGCTCGCAGCGCGCCCAGCGCGCGTCCATGAGGTTCTCGATCGCGCGCTTGGCGCGCGCGGCGGTCGCGCCCACGCGCTCGCTTTGGCGGGCCATTCGCACCCGATGGGCGGCGAGATTGGCGGCCGCGCTCGCCCGCAATCGTTGCGCGATGCCGCTATAGCGCTCGCGGCGGCGCTCGACCTCCGCGCGCAACAGATGTCGGCTCAGCCGGCCGCCGATTCGCGAAAGCTCCACGCGATGAACGTGGGCGTTGGCGCGCAAGGCGCGCGAGAGCCGGTCGGCGGCGTGATCGAGCCGCTGTCGCGGCAGCGCCAGCACCTCCTCGGCGCCGGGAAGAGCACGCGCCGCCGAGCGCAGCTCGCTCCGTCGCGCATCCTGGTTGCGCCGCCAACAGGCGAGCGCCCGGCGCGCCAGGCTGTCGACATCGATCATCAGTTCGGCGCGCACCGGCACCGCCATCTCCGCGGCGGCGCTCGGCGTCGGCGCGCGCTTGTCCGCGGCGAAATCGATCAGCGTCACGTCGGTCTCGTGCCCGACCGCGGAGATGAGCGGAATGAAACTCGCCGCGGCCGCGCGCACCACGATCTCCTCGTTGAACGACCACAAATCCTCGAGCGAGCCGCCGCCGCGCGCGACGATGAGTAGATCGGGCCGCGGCGGCGCGCCGCCTTGCGCGGGGAGCGCGTTGAAGCCCGCGATGGCGGCGGCAATCTCCGCGGCCGCGCCTTCGCCCTGCACCTTCACCGGCCAGACCAACACGCGGCGCGGGAAGCGGTCGGCCAGGCGATGCAGGATGTCGCGGATGACGGCGCCTGTTGGCGAGGTGACGACGCCGATCACCGCCGGCAGATGCGGCAGACTTTGCTTTCGCGCCGCGTCGAACAATCCCTCGACGGCAAGCCGCGTCTTGCGCTCTTCGAGCAGCGCCATGAGCGCGCCGAGGCCGGCCGGCTCCAGCGTATCGACCACGATCTGATATTGCGAGCGGCCGGCATAGGTGGTGACTCGCCCGGTGATCACCACTTCGAGGCCGGCTTCGAGCTTGAGCCTGATGCGTTGGGCGGTGCTGCGCCAGATCACGCCGGCGATCGAAGCGCGCTCGTCCTTGAGATCGAAATAGACGTGGCCGTTCGAATGGTAGCTCACCTTGCCGAGTTCGCCGCGCACGCGGATATAGCCGTAGGCGTCCTCGATCGTGCGCTTGAGCGCCGCCGACAGCTCGGAGACGGTCAATTCCGGCAGATTGAGGCGCGGCTCGTTCATTGGCGGCAACGCGGCGCTGGGCGATGGTTCTCGCTCTCTTTGCTATGTTCTGCATCGCCGGCGCCGGTCAAGACCCCCCAGACGCCATTAGAGACCGCCTTGCGCCGACATTCACCCGTGCTACAGGAGCGCCGGCGAGGCGTTCCGAGAACCCATGAACATTCTGCTCCTCGGCTCCGGCGGGCGCGAGCACGCGCTCGCCTGGAAGATGGCGGCGAGCCCGCTCACCGATAAGCTTTACTGCTCGCCCGGCAATGCCGGTATCGCGCGCGAGGCGCAATGCGCGGCGCTCGACGTCGCCGACCATGGCGCGGTGATCGCGTTCTGCCGCAACAACGGCATCGATCTCGTCGTGGTCGGGCCGGAGGCGCCGCTTTGCGCCGGCATCGTCGACGACCTCGAATCCGCGGGCATCGCCGCGTTCGGGCCGAGCCGCGCCGCGGCCCGGCTTGAAGGTTCCAAAGGCTTCACCAAGGACCTTTGCCGGTCGAACGGCATTCCGACCGCCGATTATGAGCGCTTTCGCCAAGCGGCTGCGGCCAAGACCTATGTGCGCTCCCGCGGCGCGCCCATCGTCATCAAGGCGGACGGACTCGCCGCCGGCAAGGGCGTGGTCGTGGCGCAAAGCCTCGCCGAGGCCGAAGCCGCAATCGACATAATATTCGCCGGCGATATGGGCGCGGCCGGCGGCGAGATCGTGATCGAGCAATTCCTCGCCGGCGAGGAAGCGTCGTTTTTCGCGCTCTGCGACGGCGACACCGCGATCCCGCTCGCCGCGGCGCAGGATCACAAGCGCGCCTTCGACGGCGACAAGGGACCGAATACCGGCGGCATGGGCGCCTATTCGCCGGCGCCGATCATCGATGTGGCGATGAGCGCCCGGGTGATGGACACAATCGTATTGCCGACCCTGCGCGCGATGAAGGCCATGGGCGCGCCCTTCAAGGGCGTGCTCTATGCCGGCCTGATGATCACGGCGGCGGGACCGCAGCTCATCGAATACAACGTCCGCTTCGGCGATCCGGAGTGCCAGGTGCTGATGTTGCGCCTGATGTCGGATCTCGTCCCGGCGCTGCGCGCGAGCCGCGACGGCATGCTCAAATCCTTCGATCTGCGCTGGTATCCGGCGGCCGCGCTCGCCGTGGTGATGGCCGCCAAGGGCTATCCCGGCTCTTATGCCAAGGGCTCGCTCATCCAAGGTCTCGACGCCGCGGCCGCTGTTGACGGCGTCGAAATCTTCCACGCCGGCACCAGGGCGGAAAATGGACACATCCGCGCCAATGGCGGCCGCGTGCTCAACGTCTGCGCGCTGGGCGACACGGTGCGGCAGGCGCAGGCGCGCGCCTATGAGGCCGTCTCCCGCATCCGCTGGCCCGACGGCTTCTGCCGGCACGATATCGGCCGACGCGCGGTCGAACGGGAAAACCACGTTGCAGACGACTATCCGGGCGGCCATCCGACACGATAGCAATTTCGCGCCACGTGATGTATTTTATATATTGAATACCGCAGCATATATATGGACGAAAATGATGGGCGTGATTATCAAAAATCGGACGACGGAGGCCAAAATCCGTAAGCTCGCGGCGCGGACCGGCGAAAGCCTGACCGAGGCCATCGACCACGCCGTCGCCGAACGTCTGGAACGACTGGGGCCGTCCAAGCGCAAGGGACGAGTGAACCGGAAAAGGCTTGCCGAGCTTCTCGCCTATTTCGACTCGTTGCCGAAAATCAATGAGCATCTCACCGACGAGGAGATCATCGGCTATGACGAGAACGGGCTGCCGACGTGATCGTCGTCGATACGTCGGCGATCGTCGCAATCGTCAGGCATGAAGATGAAGAATCCATCTTCACCGAAATACTTGACAACAGTCCGGCCGCGGTGATGTCGGCCGTCTCGTATGTGGAAGCCCATATGGTGATTGTCGGTCGCAGATTACGCGCCAAGGCGGCGACGGTCGAATCGATGCTGGCCGCCCTCGGCATCGAAACCGTCGAGGTCACGCACGAGCAGGCCGGACTCGCCATTGGCAGTTTCCTCGCCTACGGCAAAGGCCGCCACCGGGCGCGATTGAACCTTGCGGACTGTTTCGCCTATGCGCTGGCCAAGAGCCGCGGCGCGCCCCTGCTCTTCAAAGGCGACGACTTCCTGCAGACCGATATCGTGCCGGCGTGGCGGCCGTAGGGCGAATGGGGACAAGCGCCCGGATCGCCGACCCGCGCCGAGGGGAGCCGCGAGCGGATGATTGTGAGCGAGCGCCAGAACGCCTTTTCCGGCACCAAGGAGGTCGCCGAGCGGCTGCGCTTCGATGTCGGCCGGCTCGAAGCCTATCTGCGCGAGCGTGTGGCCGGGTTTGCCGGGCCGATCGCGCTTGGCCAATTCAAGGGCGGCCAATCAAACCCGACCTACCTCGTGGAAACGCCGGGGCGGCGCTACGTGCTCAGGCGCAAACCGCCGGGCCGGCTGTTGCCCTCCGCGCACGCGGTCGACCGCGAGTACCGGGTCATGAGCGCGCTGCATGCGCAAGGCTTCCCGGTCGCCGAGCCGATCCTCTATTGCGCCGACGAGGGCATCGTCGGCACCGCCTTCTTTCTCATGTCGCATGTCGAGGGCCGCGTATTTTGGGAACCGCACATGCCCTCGTCCGATCCGGCCGAGCGCGCGCGGGTCTACGACGCCATGAACGCGGCGCTCGCCCGGCTGCACGGCTTCGAGCCGGCGGCGATCGGCCTTGCCGATTTTGGCCGCGGCGAAAATTACGTCGCCCGGCAGGTCGAACGCTGGTCCAAACAATACCGCGCCTCGGAGACGGAGACGATCGAGGACATGGAGCGCCTGATCGCCTGGCTGCCGGCGCATCTGCCGCCAAGCGGGCCGCCGCGCCTGGTGCACGGCGATTACCGGCTCGACAACATCATCATTGCGCCCGCGGAGCCGCGCCTCGCGGCCGTGCTCGATTGGGAACTATCGACGCTCGGCGATCCGCTCGCGGATTTCTCCTATCACCTGATGCAGTGGCACATGCCGCCGTCCGAGGCCGGCACCGGCTCGCTCGTCGGGCTCGATCTCGCCGCGATCGGCATTCCCTCGCTTGAGGATTACGTCGAGGCCTATGTGGCGCGCACCGGCCTCGATCCGCGGCCGCATCTCGCGGTCTATTCCGC
The DNA here is from genome assembly GCA_030037105.1 of Xanthobacteraceae bacterium. The sequence continues at coordinate 1,442 of JASHRY010000079.1, read as the reverse complement.
CTACAATTTCTTCCGCCTGGCCGCGATCCTGCAAGGCATCGTCGGCCGCGTGCGCGACGGCACCGCGACCGGCGCCTTCGCGGCGGCCAAGGCCGCGCTCGTTCGCCCGCTCGCCGCCACGGCGTGGGAATTCGCCCGTGCCGCGGAGCGCGGGTGAGACGGCGCGCCGCATGAGGACCTTCGCGCTCGCATTGGGCGGCGGCGGCGCGCGCGGGCTCGCCCATGTCGCCGTGATCGAGGCGCTCGACGAAATGAAGGTGAAGCCTTCCGCCGTCGCCGGCACCTCGATCGGCGCGCTCGTCGGCGCCGCCTACGCGGCGGGCATGCCCGGCAAGGACATCCGCCGCCACGTCATCGCCGTCGCGCACAACCGGGCGGAAACGATGCGCCGGCTCCTGGCCGCGCGCGCCGGAACCCTCGCCGACCTGTTCGCCGGCGGGTTCGGCCAGGCGACGCAGATCGATGCCGAGAAATTCTGCGCGCAGTTCCTGCCGGAGGCGGTGCCCGCGGATTTTTCCGCGCTGTCCATTCCGCTCACGGTGATGGCGACCGACGTCCATCGGCGGCTGGAAGCGCCGATCTCGTCGGGGCGGCTCCATGCGGCGCTCGCCGCCTCGATCGCCATTCCCGGCCTGTTCCGGCCGGTCCTGATCGACGGCCGCGTTCTCATCGACGGCGGCACCACCAATCCGCTGCCGTTCGATCAATTGCGCGGGCGCGCCGACGTCGTCGTCGCCGTCGATGTGCTGAGCGTCCCGCCCGCGGCGCGCGGCGATATCCCCGGCGCCTGGGAAAGCGTCTCCGCCACGCTCACCATCATGGGCGGCGCCATCATCGCCGCGAAGCTCGCGCAGGGCGCGCCGGACCTCGTGGTCCGCCCCAATGTCGGCATCTTCCGCACGCTCGACTTCTATCGCGCGAGCGCCATCCTGCGCGCCGCCGAGGCGGTGAAGGCCGAGGTGAAGGAACGGCTCGGCGCGCTGCTCGCGGCATAAGCGCGTCCAGGAAAAGTGGGAACCGGTTTTCCGTCCGGACGCGCGCCAAAACATAACGAAGGCGCGTCCAGGAAAAGTGAGAACCGGTTTTCCTCCGCACGCGCGCTAGAACATCGCGCGATAGAATATGTGGCTCAGCGGCGCTGCCCGAAGAAGTGCTTGAGCAGCGCTGCCGCGTCCGCTTCCGCCAGTCCGCCATAGATCTCCGGCCGATGGGCGCACGCGGGCGAGGCGAAGAATTTCACGCCGTGCTCGACCGCGCCGCCCTTAGGGTCGGCGGCGCCATAATAGAGCCGGCGGATGCGGGCGAACGCGATCGCTGCCGCGCACATGGCGCACGGTTCGAGCGTGACGTAGAGATCGCAGTCCGCGAGCCGCTCGCAGCCGAGCTTGGCCGCCGCCGCGCGGATGGCGAGAAGTTCGGCATGGGCGGTCGGATCGCGGTCG
>JASHRY010000078.1 GCA_030037105.1 Xanthobacteraceae bacterium | reverse complement strand
CGAGCGAACCGTCGAAACGACCTGGCGACGTATCGGAACCTTGCTCAACGCATTCCCTCCGCAGGAATGCGCAAAACTACTTCCGAAACGCAGGATATGCTTCAGCCTAAGTGAAATGGACTCTAGAGGAACGAACTTGGCTAAGTTCAAAGGCGGCGATGCGCTCGCACGCAAATTAAAGGAAATCACGGAGCGCTTACAAAACGCGCGCGCCGTACAAGTTGGCTTCTTGGCCGAAGCCAAGTATCCAGATGGCACGCCGGTCGCAATGGTTGCGGCCATTCAGGAATTCGGGGCGCCAGGGCGCAATATCCCGCCGCGGCCGTTCTTTCGCAATATGATTTCTGAAAAATCGAGAGAGTGGCCTCAGGCGCTAGCCAGCCTATTGAAGGCCAACGACTACGATGCGCTCCGTGCACTACAGCTAATGGGCGAGGGCATCGCGGGTGAGCTTATTCAATCCATCAAGAAAACAAATTCCCCGCCGCCCGCGGCGGCAACCGTCGCGCGAAAGGGTTTTGAGAAGCCTCTCGTTGATACAGGGCACATGCTGAGCAGTGTTTCCTACGAGGTGAAGGAATAGTGGTATGGCCTTCATCGCGCTCGCGACGAGCGGTCAGGCGGCCTCCGTTTCCAGGGCTTTTTTTGCCGCTCGGGTCAGAAATCCCGAGCGTGTAAATCCATGCGCGGCGGCAAAGCGGTCGATCTGCTCAAGCACGTCCTCGGGAACCGTAACGTTGACGCGCACTGCCTTAGGCGTCTCGGCCTTGACAGCAACAAGGATGGCGACCCCGTCACGGTTGGCAGGATCGGCCATGATATCTTCGAGGCTTGACGGCTCCGGAATAGGATCGCCGTCGGCCACAAGGCCTTCGATGTGAAATGCCAACGCTTCTTCGGCCATGGCGCGTGCGTCATCGAGCGACGTTCCCGCGGTGATGAGGCCGGGAAAATCGGGAAAAGAGACGCCGAAATCGCTGGCAGCGTCCTTATGGATCAGACCGATATATTGTCGCATGGGCTCACCTCAGCTTGAGGTTTGACTGTTTTTCGATGCTGCGCAGGGTCCCAATGGGAATATCCCGCTTCGGATGAGGCACGGTGACCCAACCGGGAAGCGTTGGGTGCTTGAACTGCACGTGACTTCCTTTGCGGTCGACCTCGCGCCAGCCGGCGGCCATCAATGCCTTAATAATGGTCCGGCCGTGCATATGTGTATTCATACACACTAAATGGATAAGTCAAGTAGGTAGATGCTAGCCCTTTAGATATCCATGGCTTTCTGCCAGCAATTGCGACCAAGGCCCTGACGGCATAGGGTACTGGAGGTAGCTATGGGCTATGGCCCACGTGACGTCATTATATCATTCCCGAAGTCGAGGCGGAAAATCCACCGCAGCTACTTTGTGCAGGAGGGGCCCGTTGCAGCTCCCCGGCCGGGATGAAGTGCTCCGAAACAGGAAAGGGATCGACCCCAATTTCTTCAGTTACGTCAAGCTCGCGGCTCAGGCATGCAAATTGCCGCTGTCTAAGCTGGCCTATCCTGATCGCAAGATAATGGGTGGTGCGATCCGAGAAATCCGCACGACGGGCGTTGTTCTACGCGAGATGAGCGACATCTGCGATGCGGGATGCGTCGGCTCATCGCCGCCGTGCTCGACGGCGACGATGCGGCTGGTGCTCGCTGCCCCGCGATTTCCCCTTGGGTCCGCTCATTGGTCAGAGCGACGTCGCTTCCTTGCGCGGCGAGTTAAGCGGCGCGCAGATTGTCGGCAGCAGACTTGCCGGTCCTGCGGTCTGCAACGATATCGAACGATACCTTCTGGCCCTCATTGAGCGTGCCCATACCGGCACGTTCGACCGCGCTGATATGAACGAAGACGTCCTTGTCACCGTTCTCCGGCTGAATGAAGCCAAAGCCTTTTTGGTTGTTAAACCACTTCACAGTACCCGTGTTCATAGAGTTTCCTTTTGCTGACGGCGTACACACATGGGAGCTGGCACGCTCTCGCGGCCATCATCCCGGTTTGTCGATTTTGGGGAAGTTTCTGAAACGTGCGCGCCCGTCAGGAACGGGGCGAAGCGGCCCAGTTGTTCGGCCAAGCATCGATTGCGCACACATACACATCCAATGAGGCTACTTCAAGGCTTGCGGCCTTGTCGCGGGACTCTAGGGCCGCGATCCAAAAGCGCATTCATGGTTTTTTCAGCGTGTCCTGTCGAATGCTCAGTCGTGCGACCTCGATCTCCTCAACATCCCCTCGCTGCCTGGCTGCAACATCCCCTCGCTGCCTAGCTGCCTCATGCAAGTCCCTCCACCCGCCGCTCGAATATGGGCCAACGGCCGGAGAGCATTCGACAAAAATCTCACTAACAGTACCGACCTTCGGCGGATTCGAGCCAAAACCGCCAGTCTCTGGGTGCCTCAACCGCCACCAAACCTGCTCGACGATCATGTCTTCTCCATACGGCTCCGGTTCATCTGGGCGCTGAATGGAGATGTAGCTGCCAAGCTGAGGGATTTCTGGTACGTCAAATTCAAGCGAGTATTCCGGCTTCAATCGGCCGACTTCGCGAACTACAAGACAAATTTTCGTCATCGTACTCTCGTTCACTAAATGTCGCCGAAATAGAAGGCCGTCAGGCGCTGGCCGGCGCGGCTTCGATTTTTTCATTACCACATTCGTACAGCCACCTACGGGTTACCCGTCGCTGGGGGAAGGGTAGGCCAGTTGACCCTTCTCGGCAGCCACGATTGCGATCGCGTAAGAGCGCGCGCCATGCGTTGCTTATTTTAGGTAATCGAGCGTTTTAAATTTATGTTGCGGTCATGTCGCACGGAGTTGCCGCGCGCCATTGTAACCCATTGAAACGTAATGGGGAACGGTTGCAACAACATGCGACATGAACTCAAGAGCCGAAAATTCAAAAAACACCCCGCTGAGCGACCTGAGAGATAGGTGACAAAACGTACCGGACACATGGGTAACACTTTTCGCCATTTAGCGGGAGGTGGTGATGCCGTGGAGGGAGTGTTCGG
>JASHRY010000077.1 GCA_030037105.1 Xanthobacteraceae bacterium | reverse complement strand
AGAAATCGTGACCATCTCGGAAACCGAACGCTAACGTTATCATGGCACAATTGCAATCTGAGCGCCGCGTTTCTTTCCCCGACTTCCCGGCGTGCGGGGAAGGGGCGGAGCGGCGCCAAGATGCCGCGGCTTCGGGGAGTAGGAATCGATGAAGTCCCGTGAGACGCTCATTCGCCTGAAGAAGTTTCAGGTCGACGAGAAGCGGCGCAAGGTCGCACAAATCGAGGCCATGATCGCCGAATTCGAACGTATGGCGGCAGACTTGGAACGCGAAATCCGGGTTGAGCAGGACCGCGCCGGTATTCACGACCCCGCGCATTTTGCCTATCCGACCTATGCCAAGGCGGCAATCACCCGTCGCGAGAACCTCAAACGCTCGGTCGATGAGCTGCGTGTTCAGCTCGAGGATGCGAAATTGGCGCTCGGTGACGCCTTCGACGACCTCAAGAAGGTCGAATTGCTCGACGAGCGCGACCAGATGCGCGAGCGCGGGGCGGAAGACGCCGCCGAGCAAACCGAACTCGATGCCATCGCGCTGATGCGCGTGCGCGGCAGCGCGCCGGCGTAGGCTCCAAGCTCTTCCGCCATTCCGCGGCGCCGCCAACGCGTCCGGCCTTCAGCCGGCCCGACGGCAATCTCCGGGGCGAGCCCGGAATCCATGGCACCGACGGTGGGACATACACCGATCTCGTAGTTATGGAATCCGGGTTCCGCGCTGCGCTCCCGGCCCGGGAATGACGAAACCCTTCGGTTCGCTCTCGACGAACGCCCCCTTCCGTGGCGATAATCAAATCCCGGGCAAGGGGATGAAGGGTCAGGGCAGTCGATGTTGACGCAGGCGGAATTCGTCTGGCTGCTCGCAGCCGTCACCAGAGGCGATGAGGCCGGGTTCGAGCGGCTCTATCAAGCCACCCGCGCGAAACTTTACGGGGTGCTTCTTCGTATTCTCGGTCGGGCGGAATTGGCCGAGGACGTCATGGAGGAAACCTATGTCAAGATCTGGAAAACGGCGGGCACTTTCGACCCGACCCTTGGCAGCCCCATCACCTGGATGGTGGCGATAGCGCGCAACCGGGCCATCGATATCGTGCGCAAGAAGGGCGAAGTATCGATCGAAGAGAGGCCCGAAGCGCTCAATGTCGCCGTCGAAACGCCCGCACCACTTGCCCGCCGCGAGATGACCGAGGAGCTCAAGCGACTTCTCTCCTGCCTCGGCAAGCTCGACCCGGAAAAGCAGCGCATACTCCTGCTCGCCTATTACAGCGGCTGGAGTCGCGATCAGTTGGCCAAGAAGCTCGACATTCCCCTGAACACAATCAAGACTTGGTTGCGTCGCAGCCTCCTGGAGATCCGGGAATGTATGGGACTGTGAATGTATGGGCCTGTAATGTGAGAGGACGTGCGGGATAATCATGTACGACGATAATCAGGACGCGCTTGCTGCCGAATACGTGTTGGGGACGCTCTCCGCCGAGGAGCGCGGCCAGGCCGAGGCGTTGCTGTCGGCCGACCGCGAATTCGCGGCGGCTGTGCGCCAGTGGGAACGCCGGCTCGGCGAGCTCAACGTCATGGTCGAAGCGATCGAACCGCCGCCGGAAGTCTGGGACAAGATCAAGTCGAAGGTCGGCCTCGCCAGCGCAGGCGAAGTCGAGTTGCCGCCACGAATCGAGGAGCCTCAACCGGCGATGCCGCCGGCCGCCGCGCTGGAGGCGAGTCTCTCTCCATCCGCGGATATCGAACCGGAAACGGTCGCACCCGCAACCGCACCAGCCGATCTGGCAAGCGAGCCTCTACCCCCGCATCCGGAGACCAAACCAATCGAGCGCAGCGCCGATGTTATCTATCTGGCGCGCCGCGTCACGCATTGGCGGCGCGTAGCGTTGAGTGCAGGCGTGCTCGCCGCACTGTTCGCAATCTACATCGCGGTCTGGCAGGCGGCCCCCGATCGTATTCCATCGCCATTGCGGCCGTCGGCCGCGAAAATGGTAGCGGGAACGCCGGCCCAAGCGGCGGGCGAGCCGCAAGGCCGTCTGGTCGCCGTGCTGCAGCAGGAGCCGATAGCGCCGGCGTTCTTGCTCACGCTCGACATGCAGAATCGGAAGCTGATCGTACGCGCGGTATCGGCTAGGCCGGAAGCGGGCCGAAGCTATGAGTTGTGGCTGATATCAAGTGAGTCCCCGCGCCCGCGTTCGCTGGGAGTCGTCGGCGACGGCGAATTTACGCAGTGGGCGCTTCCGGCGAATTACGACGTCAACACGCTGCGTAACGCGCGCTACGTCATATCGCTCGAACCTGCAGGCGGTTCGCCAAGCGGCGTGCCAACCGGGCCGGTCCTGTTCACCGGCAATGCCGTCGAGTCGCTGCCCGGATCACCGGGGTAAGGCACGATCGTCATAGCGGGGAGGAGCGTAGCGACAGCAGCCGCGGCCGCTGGGCAGTTCCTATCGAATGGTGGGGAGGCTGCCGCTTACGACCGTGGGTTGGCCGGCCTTAACGAGCGGCGCGGTGCCAAGATCGATATCGCTGACATGGGCGAATATGCCGACGGCGGCGACAAGCGTCGCACACAGCAGGCCGATGACCACGATCTTCAGATGGGTGCGGCGGTCCGCGCTGTACATCGAATGGTTCATGGCGTCCTCCCGGTCTTTCCGGGCTGCTACGAAAGTCGGCTCTTGCATTAGCTATGTATGAAATCGGGTCGGGAAACGTGCTTCACCGAACCTTGAACTGCCCGTGAAGAGCGGGGCGGCAGAGTGGCTTGCGTTGCGGGTGTGCGCTGTGGAAAATCGTCCGCCATACCTTGTGAGGACGACCGATGTTCGACGCGCGCATGTCTCATATTGCCGCTGCGCTCGGCGTTGCTGCGCTCATGCTTGGCCTGACCGCGTCCAGTGCTTTGGCCTTTTCCGCCTCGTTCCGCTGGTGCTCCGGCTCGCCGAGCTTTGCGCTTGGGGATGTCCCGCGGGGAACGGTGACGTTGCAATTCGCGATGACCGACCTCAACGTGCCGAGTTTCCACCACGGCGGCGGCAAGGTCGCTTACAACGGCCAGAGGGAGGTGCCTTGCGGCGCCTTCTCGTCCGGCTTTACCGGTCCGTCGCCGCCGCCGGGTCAAGTGCACACTTATGAATTCAGCGTCAAGGCGCTCGGGCCGAACGGCGCCGTGTTGGCCACGACCAGGGCGCGGCGCAAATTTCCGGAGTGATAAGCTTTCATCTGAGTTCTTCGGCGTCCAGCGCCGCAACATCGTGCCGTTGCGCGAGTATTCCGCGCGTACCGGAAATGTCCGACGCATCCTCAGGCCGGCATCGGCCGCGGTCATTGGGACAAAGACCGCGTTGCTACTCCAATCCCTCGACGATGCGCAGGTCGCGGACGGCGCCATCGCCAAGCGCCTTCAGCGCGTCCTGGTAGGCCGGGCTCTCGTAGGCGGCGACGGCTTTTTCGACGCTCGGAAATTCGGTGATCACGACGCGCTCCTTGAGACCGGCTTCGAAGACGGCCGCCGCGGTTCCGCGAACGAGATAACGGGAGCCGAAGGGAGCGGTCGCGGCCGGGGCGAGCTTGGCATAGGCCGCAAACTTTTGCGCATCGGAAATTGAACGGTAGAAGACCACCCAATAGGCTTTCGGCATCGACAAACTCCTTTTGACACGTGCGTCGTCCAGTGGGGCTGCAAGCTTAGCGCAATACCGGCGCCGTCTCGACATTCCGCTGCTGCGGAGTAATCTTCACTTTTGTCGGCAAAAAAGCCCGGAGGCAGGCGATGTCGTTTCTCAGCGCTCTGTTCGGCCGGCGCGCTGCCGCCAAGGCGGAAAAGGTCGGTGACCCGGTTGAATACAAGGGCTTCATCATCCGCGCCGCGCCGTTCAGGAACGAAGGCCATTATCAGACAGCGGGCATCATCGAGCGGGAGATCGGCGGAGTGCGCAAAGAGCACCGCTTCATCCGCGCCGACGCCTATACGTCATATGACGACGCGGTGAGCTTCACGCTCAGCAAGGCGCGGCAAATCATCGACCTGCAGGGGGAGCGAATTTTCAAGTGACGACCGGAGTCAGGCCGCATTCATGTCGCTGGCGCCGGAGAGCCCGCTCTTCAACTGCTTGAGCATCCGCCGCAGCGATGCGACTTCGGATTCGAGGCCGGCGACGCGTTGGGCCAACTCGCCGAGATTCGCCGCCACGCGCGTCGGCCTGGCGCTGGCCGGAAAGGCGAGGCCGATTTCATCGCCGCGGCGCCACTGCACGCGCGCAGGCACGGTCTGCTCCTTCTGCGGAATATAAAGGTCGATGATATCGGGAACGCTCACCGCGTCGGAGAAGACGATGCGCGCCCCCTCATCGGAAATATCGCGGATCAGGCAGTCCACCGCGCTCCGGCGCTTGTTGAAATAGACGCAGCCGCGCAGGAAGCTCTTCTGCCGTGTGGAACGGCGGCGTTCGGCCATATGCGTCTCCTCAACAGCGCGGACAGTCGCGGCAGGTTTGAGATTAATGCCGCTCCGATTAATGTTTTATTTAACCGGAGGAGAAGCTCCGATCTCATCTTCGAACCTGGAGCGGCCGCGCAGATTGCCGCAAACGATTCCGGACCGGCGGCGAGCGGCCTGCTGCGCCGCATGCGAAAAACGTCGTTTGTTAACGCGCCGGCTCTTCCGTGAGCCGGTCCAGTGCCCATATGTGTCGGGGACGGATCGCCTCATGGGGTCCGCCGGCGTCGGCGTCTTCGATGGGGTCGGTGGATTTCGATCGGCGGGCCGCCGGGCGTCTAAGATACACCCAATGACGATGTTCCGTCCGCGCCGCGAGGGCGTTCGGAATAGGCCGAGGGAAGCGGGCATGAATTTCGAGAAGTACACTGACCGCAGCCGCGGATTCATCCAATCCGCCCAGTCGCTCGCCCTGCGCGAGGGACACCAGCAATTCGCCCCCGAGCATCTGCTCAAAGTGCTGCTCGACGACCCCGAAGGGCTCGCCGCGGGCCTCATCGACCGTTCCGGCGGCAATTCGCGTCAGGCGCTCGCCGTCGTCGAGGCGGCGCTTGGGAAGCGACCCAAGGTTTCCGGCGCCGGCGCTGGACAGGTCTACCTCGATCCCGCTTTGGCGCGAGTCTTCGACACCGCAGAGAAGGCAGGCGAGAAGGCCGGCGACAGCTTCGTCACGGTCGAGCGGCTGCTGCTCGCTTTGGCCCTGGAGAAGGGTAGTGAAGCCGGAAAAATCCTCGTCAATGCCGGCGTGACGCCGCAAAATCTCAATGCCGCGATCGAAGCGTTGCGCAAGGGCCGCTCTGCCGATTCGGCTTCGGCCGAGAACGCCTACGATGCGCTCAAGAAATACGCGCGCGACCTGACGCAAGCCGCCCGCGACGGCAAGCTCGACCCGGTGATCGGGCGCGATGAGGAAATTCGCCGCACCATCCAGGTGCTGTCGCGGCGGACCAAAAATAACCCTGTGCTGATCGGCGAGCCTGGCGTGGGCAAGACCGCGATCGTCGAGGGTCTCGCCCGGCGCATCGTCAACGGCGACGTGCCCGAGAGCCTGCAGGATAAGAAGCTCCTTGCGCTCGATCTCGGTGCGATGGTCGCCGGCGCCAAATATCGCGGCGAATTCGAGGAGCGGCTCAAGGCGGTGCTGCAGGAGGTAACGTCGGCATCGGGCGCCTACATCCTGTTCATCGATGAGCTGCATACGCTCATTGGCGCCGGCAAGGCCGACGGCGCCATGGACGCCTCGAACCTGCTCAAGCCGGCGCTCGCCCGCGGCGAACTGCATTGCATCGGCGCCACCACGCTCGACGAATACAAGAAACACGTCGAGAAGGACGTGGCGCTCGCCCGCCGCTTCCAGCCGGTCTATGTCGAGGAGCCGAGCGTCGAGGACACGATCTCGATCCTGCGCGGGCTCAAGGACAAGTACGAGGCACATCACGGCGTTCGCATCACCGACGGTGCGCTGGTGGCGGCGGCGACGCTGTCGCACCGCTACATCACCGACCGCTTTCTGCCCGACAAGGCGATCGACCTCGTCGATGAGGCCGCGGCGCGGCTGAAGATGCAGGTCGATTCCAAGCCCGAGGAGCTTGATTCGATCGATCGCGAGATCATCAGGCTCAAGATCGAGCAGGAGGCGTTGAAGAAGGAGCACGATCCCGGCTCGCGCGCGCGGCTCTCCGGGCTCGAAACCGAGCTTGCGGCGCTGGAGAAACAGTCCGCCGATCTGACCACGCGCTGGAAGTCGGAGAAGGAAAAGCTCAGCGACGCGCAGAAACTCAAGAACGAGCTTGATCAGTTGCGCGTGGAACTCGCCAATGCACAGCGACGCGGCGAGTACCAGCGCGCCGGCGAGATTTCCTACGGTCGCATTCCCGAGATCGAGAAACGGCTCAAGGCGATGGAAGCGAGCGACGGCCGCGGTGCGATGGTCGAGGAGGCGGTCACCGCCAATCACATCGCGCAAGTGGTCTCGCGCTGGACCGGCATTCCGGTCGACCGCATGCTCGAAGGCGAGAAGGAAAAGCTCCTGCGCATGGAGGAGCAGATCGGTAAGCGCGTGGTCGGTCAGGCCGACGCGGTCAAGGCGGTCTCGACCGCCGTGCGCCGGGCGCGCGCCGGCCTGCAGGATCCGAACCGGCCGATCGGCTCGTTCATGTTTCTGGGCCCGACCGGCGTCGGCAAGACCGAACTCACCAAGGCGCTCGCCGAATTCCTGTTCGACGACGAGTCGGCGCTCATCCGCATCGACATGTCCGAATACATGGAGAAGCACTCGGTCGCGCGTCTGATCGGCGCGCCGCCCGGCTATGTCGGCTACGAGGAAGGCGGCGCGCTCACCGAAGCGGTGCGCCGGCGGCCTTATCAGGTGGTGCTGTTCGACGAGATCGAGAAGGCGCATCCCGACGTGTTCAACGTGCTGTTGCAGGTGCTCGACGAGGGCCGCCTCACCGACGGCCAGGGCCGCACGGTCGATTTCCGCAACACGCTGATCGTGATGACGTCGAATCTCGGTGCCGAGCTGCTGGTCAGCCAGCCAGAAGGCCAAGACACGCATGCTATCCGCGATCAGGTGATGGCGATCGTGCGTGCGAGTTTTAGGCCCGAATTTCTCAACCGAGTGGATGAGATCATCCTGTTTCACCGGTTGCAGAAATCGGAAATGACGCGCATCGTCGATATCCAGATGGCGCGGCTTGCCCGGCTCCTGGAAGAGCGCAAGATCGCGATCAAGCTTGAGCCGGCGGCGCGCGATTGGCTTGCCGAGAAGGGCTGGGACCCCGGCTATGGCGCGCGTCCGCTCAAGCGTGTGATCCAGAAGTCGGTGCAGGATCCGCTCGCCGAACTGATCCTCGCCGGCAAGATCAAGGACGGCGAGAAGGTCGTGATCTCCGCCAGCAAACAGGGGCTCAAGTTCAACGGCGTGCTGGCGGAGGCGGCGTAGCGGCGGTTTCGTTGATGCGCTCGCGCACGTGCTCGACGAAATAGCGCGCCCCCGATTTCGGCAATCCGGGGATCATCAGCGGATTAAGTCCGCCACTGCTCTCGACGCTGATCTTATCCCAGAACAAGCCGCGAATGTGGATGACTTCGGCAATATGCGACAGCGGCAGATGCTCGTCCGTGCGCTCCCACGGCGTGAGCCAGAATCTGACGATGGTGGTTGAAACGCCGATGCGATCGGCGACCATGCGGGCCGGGAAAATAAACCGTGTGAAATTGAAATGAAACAGCGCCCAAAATCGGCTCGATTGCACCTCGATGTGAGCGTCGGCGCTTGCAGTTTGCGTCACCAAAGCCCCCGTTCACGGAGTCATTCACGGCGCGCAGTGTCGAGGCAATCCTGAAGGGCTCGCGCGCGCACTACCATTGGATTGCTTCGTCGCTTGCTTCTCCCACTGACGATAGCGCCCAATATTTTAGTGCATCTCGGCGACGCGCGCAGGCCGGCGTGCCATCAGCGTGTCGAGCAACTCGCGCTCCTTCTCGAAGCGGGCGAGAGCGACGCCTTCAAGGACCCGACCGCGCGGCAGCTTGACCTTCATCGGATCGACGAAATGGCCGTTGATAAGGATTTCGAAATGCACGTGAGAGCCGGTCGAGAGGCCGGTTGAGCCGACAAATCCGATGATTTGGCCCTGCCGCACGCGGCTGCCGACGTCGAGCCCGCGCGCGAAGGCGGTCATGTGGCCATAGGCGGTCTCATAGCCGTTGGCGTGGCGGATGCGCACATATTTGCCGTAACCGCCCTTCAGTCCGATCTCATCGATGACGCCGTTGCCGGCGGCAAAGATCGGCGTGCCGAAGGGCGCCGCCCAATCGACGCCGGTATGCATTTTCATGTAGTGCAGGAGCGGATGATAGCGTTCGCCGAACCCCGAACGCATAATGCCGACCGGCACCGGTTTGCGCACGAGGAATTTCTTCGCGCTCTTTCCTGTCTCATCATAGTAGTCGTAGGCGCCGTCGTCCGTCGTCTGAAAGCGGTAATATTTCTTGGTCTCGCCGCCGATGGTGAGCGAGGTATAGCGCACATCGTGCCTGCCGTCGCCGGTCTCGTCGTCGGCATAGAGTACGTCGAAGGAATCGCCCGGCTGCACCCGGTGCTGGAAATCGACGTCGTACGCATAGATGCGGATAAACTCCTCGATCACCGATTTCGGAACGTTGTTGCGCAGCGAGGTCTCATACAGGCTCTGATAGAGCCGCACGCCGCTGCCGTCATCATCGCTGCTGTCGTCGTCGCCGGCATCGGCAACATCGGTATCGACGTTGCCGATGTTGACCGGAACATATTGGCCGTTATCGGAAAGCGCGGCCGCCGCCTCGATCGCGTTGTCGCCGGCGACGATGACGCGCAGTGGCTGCACATGTCCGGGGCCGGCCGCGGCCATGAGCACATGCAGCTTCTGGCCTTCCTTCAACCCGCTTTCGCGCGCGACCGGTCCGAGCACGGCATTGATCGCCCCGATCTGGTCGGGCGCCGCGCCGAGTTCGCGCAGAATCGATCCGACCGTATCGCCCTTTTTGGCGACGATGACGCGCTCGCTCGGCTCGCTGCCGCTGCTCGTCGTTTTCGGCAGCAGCGTTACGTTTTCCGGGATTACGCGTGCCGCGAATCCTGCATACGGATCGGTGTCGCCCTCCGCCGCGTAGCTCAGCTTGAGGCTCGTGGCCGCCGTCGGGTCGGCATTTGCGAACGGTGAGCTCGCTCGGGCGGCGCTGGCAACATCGCGTACGCGCGCCATGACCTCGTCGAGCGGCAACAGCGTCGACGACTTCACCTTGGGCAACAGCGAATTGAGGTCGCAGACCCCCGGCGTCGCCTTGGCCTTGCCGCTGGCCGCCGCGAGATCGCAGGTGACGAAGGAGACCTCGGCATCCGGCTCCGCCGCCGGCGTATCGTCGGCATTCGCCACCCCTTCGGTCAAGAGCTTTTGCGGATTGAAGGGGGGAATATCCGCGGAGATCTCCGATGCCGACAGTAGAAGATTTCCGGAAACACGCACATAGGGAAGCATGCGAACGAGTTCGCGTTCGCGCACCCGCGTGCTTGAAGGCACGCGCAGGACTTGGCGCGTGACACTCGGTTCGCTCACCGCCGCAAGGCGATCGGTCTTGTGAAATCCGCTCCAGCGCTCGCCGATGCTGGTAAGCGCTCCGCGCAGCGCGGTCTCAACACGCTCCGGCGCCGCGGCGAAAGTGATCTCGCCGTCGAGAGAAGCAAAAACGGCGCCGCCCATGAGCGCGGCGCCGCATAGTCCCGTCAGTATCGTGCCGGTAAACCATTGTACGGAGAGTCGGCGCCGGTCGATAAGACCGCCGCTGCCCCCGTCTATCAAAAGCGGCGGCTCATTGCCGAGATCGACGGACCCGGTATCGAGCCTCCGATTTGCGCCGCGCAGCCTACCTTGGTCCAAGACCCGTCCCCTGCACTCGCAATCGCATTGAAGTGTACCGCACTCTGCGGCGCCGCGGCGCCAAATACGGTACGAAGTCCGCCAACGCGTCTCCGACGCGTTTGACGCCCTCGACCGGCCCGAGCGGACCTCAAAGCAGGACGCACGGAGGCCGCGCCTCTTTAAAGATTCCGGCAACCCGAACCGATCGTCGACGCCGATAGCTTAGCTGATGCTGCTGTTTCCCCCGCGTTGCGACAAGCCCACGCAACTGCGTAGAGAACGGCGGAGGAATGTGGCCGCAGTGCGGCGCAAGACGCCATAAACGCCGCATCCGCACCGCTTCTGTGTCTGCCTGGGTCGGTTCTGCCGCGGTGCAGAACGCGGCAGAAATTGCCGCTTTGCCGACGATCCATCAGGGCCAATTCGGCCGTCGAGGCGTTGACAATGCCGGTGCTCGAAGCCTATATCACATTCTCGGCGCGCCGCCGCTGGTTCGGCGGGATGGCGCGTGTGCGAAGCCCCTCACTGTTTACGCGGTGAACGAGCATCCGGCCATGATCTTATGGCCATGTCGGATGTGCGGGCCGCGGCGGCTCCGGTGCTCGCCGGAGACGGAACCGTATGGTTCCGGGTTGTTTGAGACGTGAATCGGAAGAAAGAGAAACGTGGACGGCGGAGTCCTTGCGCGCCGCGTTCCGGAGCCGGAGCTTGTCTCCGGCGAAGGTGCGGCTGGAAGAGACTTTGGCGGTCGACGTTTCAGGTCAACACTATGGTCGCTTGGGCGAGCAATCGCTCGAGTGGTCAAAGTGGGACCTCGTCAACGGCGATGCTCAGGCATCGTCGCGCGAAACGTGATCGGCCGGGAAAAGTTCTCATCCAACTTGAGAGTTTGATCCTGGCTCAGAGCGAACGCTGGCGGCAGGCCTAACACATGCAAGTCGAGCGGCCGTAGCAATACGGCAGCGGCAGACGGGAGAGTAACACGTGGGAACGTGCCCTTCAGTTCGGAACAACCCAGGGAAACTTGGGCTGATACCGGATACGTCCGTAAGGAGAAAGATTTATCGCTGAAGGATCGGCCCGCGTCTGATTAGCTAGTTGGTGGGGTAACGGCCCACCAAGGCGACGATCAGTAGCTGGTCTGAGAGGATGATCAGCCTCACTGGGACTGAGACACGGCCCAGACTCCTACGGGAGGCAGCAGTAGGGAATATTGGACAATGGGCGCAAGCCTGATCCAGCCATGCCGCGTGGGTGATGAAGGCCTTAGGGTTGTAAAGCCCTTTCGGCGGGGAAGATAATGACGGTACCCGCAGAAGAAGCCCCGGCTAACTTCGTGCCAGCAGCCGCGGTAATACGAAGGGGGCTAGCGTTGCTCGGAATCACTGGGCGT
>JASHRY010000013.1 GCA_030037105.1 Xanthobacteraceae bacterium | reverse complement strand
TCCCCATTATCGCGCCCGCTTTGCCTACCGCGAGCGCCTGTACGGGCACCCGCATGCCTACGGCCCGACGCCGCGTTGGCGGCCCTACGGGTATGCGCATCAACGGCCCTATGGGTATCCGCATCGTCCGCTTGGCGCCCGCGACTAGGTGTAGAGCGGCGCTTTTTTGCCGCGCTGTGCTGCGCTGACGCTTGCCGAGGATGGGAATGCGTGAAAGCCGGCGCCGCGGGCGCCGGCTTTCACGCTTTTCAGCAGGCTTCTGGCTGGTGACCCGGCGCAGCGAGCGCGCGGGTTGCGATGTAGAGCGCGAGCGCCGCGGCGTTCGACACGTTGAGGCTTTTGATGGCGCCGGGAAGATCGAGCCGCGCGAGACGATCGCAGTTGGCGCGCGTTCGTTGCCGCAAGCCTTTGCCTTCGGCACCGAGCACCAATGCGAGCGGCGCTGAGAGGCTCGCGGCCGCCAAGTCGTCGGCGGCCTCGCTGTCAAGGCCGACGATGAGAAATCCGCGCTGTTTCAGCGCGGCCATGGCGTGCGCGAGATTCTGCGCGATGACGATCGGCACCAGTTCGAGCGCGCCCGAGGCGGATTTGGCGAGCACGCCGGTCGCCTCCGGGCTGTGACGCGCGGTGGTGACGATCGCGACGACGGCGAACGCCGCCGCCGTGCGCAGGATCGCCCCGACATTGTGCGGGTCGGTGATTTGGTCGAGCACGAGCACAATGCCGGAAGGCGCCAAATCCTCGATGCCGGGCGCGGGGAGGGGATCGGCCTCGGCGAGGAGACCTTGGTGCACGGCGTCCGCCGTCAGCCGCGCGGCGATGGCGTCGGGCCGCACCAATTCAGGTGTGATCGGCAGCGCCGTCGCTTCTTCGCCCAGACGACGCGCGGCGTTTTCGGTCGCGAGCAGGCGGCGGATGCGGCGCGCGGGATTGGCGAGCGCCGCCGTAACGGTATGCCAGCC
The DNA here is from genome assembly GCA_030037105.1 of Xanthobacteraceae bacterium. The sequence continues at coordinate 6,369 of JASHRY010000013.1, read as the reverse complement.
ATAAAGAAGAACGGGCGCGTCGGAGCGCCGCCCAACGCGCCGTTTGTCATGGCCTTGACTGTCGTGGCCACGGCCGCCGCGACGTTGCGCGTGCGGCTTCGCATGCCATGGGCGTTCGGACATGGCGCGCTTCTGTCACGCGTGATTGGGCTTGGCAATGCGGGCCCTTTTCGATTGACTCGCTTCCGGCGGCCAACCATATAGCGGCCCCGCAGCCGGGCCTCCGGCTGGTTCCCGCGGCTTCGTTGCGGGGGAGTGTCCCGAGCGGCAAAGGGGGCGGACTGTAAATCCGCTGGCTGACGCCTTCGTAGGTTCGAGTCCTACCTCCCCCACCAATATTCGTGCGACATTGCGACATGGCAAGCAAGCGCGGCGGGCGCAAACTGCTTCGCATACGGTGAACAAAGCATCCAAGAAACGACTTAAAATCTACGCGTAATCATGGCTGCACGGCCGGCGAATAAACCATATTTTTAGCGTGTTATTTAAACTGATCTTAGACCCTCCTCGCTAAGGTGGCGCCACGACGGGAACAGGGCCCGTCGGCGACAACAAAATTAACTTGGGAAAGGCGTCTACTCATGAAAGCCGTCGTCAAGACGGTCGAGCCCGCCGAGCGCGAGGCGCGTTTCGACCACATCCGGCCGCATTATCTTGAGGCGCTGACCTTGGTCGAGCGCCTGCATCGGCGTCTGCTCGATGTCATCAAGGATGAATTCGACCGCCGCGGCCGCTCCGACATCAACTCGGTACAGGCGCTGCTCCTGTACAATATCGGCGACAAGGAATTGACCGCTGGCGAATTGCGCACGCGCGGCTACTATCTCGGCTCCAATGTCTCCTACAATCTCAAGAAGCTGGTCGAGATGGGCTTCCTCGATCATCAGCGCTCGCGGGTGGATCGCCGCTCCGTGCGCATCAAGCTTACCGAGAAGGGCCGCGAGGTGCGCGAAGTCGTCGATGCGCTCTACCAGAAGCACGTGCGCACCGTGGAGCAGGTCGGCGGCATCAACGCCGACGAGTTCGGCGTTCTCAACAAAGCGCTGCACCGGCTCGAACGCTTCTGGACCGATCAAATTCTCTACCGGCTCTGACAAGAGCGGGCCCTTTCGCCAGTTACCGTCGTACTGGCGTACCTCAAACCCCGGCGCCAATGCCGGGGGTCTTTTTTCGCACGACGGACGACAGACGACAGATGACTGATGATGGAATGAGAAGAGCCAACGACGGTTCTCCTTGATCTATCTTCCGTCCTCTGTCCTCCGCACCCGCTTCGTGCTAATTGGGCGCCCGGGGGCGTTGATGCGTGGGGGATTTTCCTCACGCACTGACGGACTGGCGCTCCATGAATCGAACACATGACCGGGACGACGGGCGGCCTCACCGCCGTGCTTTTTTAAGGCGCCTTGCCGGTGCCGCGACGCTTGCGGCAACCGGGTTGGCCGCGCGGGCGGCCGTGGCCGACGATTCCGCGCTCGACGCGCTGATCGGCGACACCCAGCGCGACGAGTTCGGGGCGAGCTTCGATCAGGCTTCACGTACCATCCATATGCCGAAGCCGTCGGCTCCGACATTGTCGCCGTCGACGGCCCAGTTTACCGAGCAGGCGATCAAGACCTACGACGGCATCGTCGAACGCGGCGGCTGGTCGCAAGTGCCGCCGGTCGATGAATTGCGGCTCGGCAATCGTCACCCGAGCGTCGTCGATCTGCGCGCCCGGCTTGCGGTCTCCGGCGATCTCGACCCGAGCGCGGTCGGCAACGACATCTACGATTCCTACGTCGAGGCGGCGGTGCGCCGGTTCCAGGCCCGCCACGGCCTGACCGTCGACGGCGTGCTGCGCGCGGCGACACGGTTGGCAATGAATGTGCCGGCGGTAGCGCGCCGCGACCAGCTCAAGGTCAACATCGAGCGGTTGAAGACGCTGACCACGAATCTCGGCCCGCGTTACGTTGTCTGCAACATACCGGCGGCGCGCATCGAGGCGATCGAGGACGACCTCGCGGTGTCGCGCCATACCGCCGTAGTCGGCAAGCCCGACCGGCCTTCGCCCGACATCAACAGCAGGATCGTCGAGATCAACTTCAATCCCTATTGGACCGTGCCGGCCTCGATCGTGCGCAAGGATCTGATCCCGCTCATGCAGGAGCAGCCGGATTATCTCACCAAGAACCACATACGCATCTTCGATATGCACCATAACGAGCTGCAACCCTCGCAGATCAACTGGTACTCGGAGGATGCGACCAACTACATGTTCAAGCAGGATCCGGGCGACTTCAACTCGCTGGGCCATATCCGCATCAATTTTCCCAGTCCCTACGGCGTCTACATGCACGACACGCCACTGAAGAACCTGTTCGGCGACGATTTCCGCTTTCATTCCTCGGGCTGCGTGCGCGTGCAGAACGTGCGCCAGCTTGTTTACTGGCTGCTCGACCAGACAAAAAATTGGACGCCCGAGGAGATCGACCGGGTCATCAAGTCCGGCGAGCAGAAGACGGCGCGGCTCGCCAAGCCGGTGCCGTTGCACTGGGTCTATGTCACGGCGTGGTCGGCTTCCGACGGCGTCGTCCAGTTCCGCGAGGATATTTACGACCGTGACGGGCTCGGCGGTCCGGCCATTCCGCCGCAGACGAAGCTGTAATTTGCAACGCGCCGGCCCGCCGCGCCGAATTTACGCAGTCTAATTTTCATCCTCTCCTCCCCCGCCTCGCGGGGGAGGATGAAGGTGCCCGCCGGGCCCAAGTTCACACCTCCAGTTCCCTCGTGTATGGTGCCATGAACGAGTTTGTGGGGGAGGGTGGCGTGAGCGATCAAATCAAGTTCGTTCTCGACGAAACGAAGATTCCGAAAAGCTGGTACAACATTACGGCCGATCTGCCGAAGCCGCTGCCGCCGGTGCTGCATCCCGGCACCAAGCAGCCGGTCGGCCCGGCCGACCTCGAGCCGTTGTTCCCGATGGCGCTGATCCTCCAGGAGGTGTCGGCCGAACGCACCATCGATATCCCCGAGCCGATCCGCGATGTCTACCGCATGTGGCGGCCGACGCCGCTTATTCGCGCGCACCGGTTGGAAAAGGCGCTCGGCACGCCGGCGAAAATCTATTTCAAATATGAAGGCGTGTCGCCGGCCGGCTCGCACAAGCCGAACACCGCGGTGGCGCAGGCCTGGTACAACAAGGAGCAGGGCGTCAAGCGTCTCTCCACCGAGACCGGCGCCGGCCAATGGGGTTCGGCGCTCGCCTTTGCCGGCGCGCTGTTCGGCATCGACGTGACCGTGTTCCAGGTCCGCGTATCCTACGACCAGAAGCCCTATCGCCGCGCGCTGATCGAGACCTATGGGGCGCGCTGCATCGCCTCGCCGTCGAAGGAAACGGAATCCGGCCGCGCCATCCTTGCCAAGGACCCGAACAGCCCCGGCTCGCTCGGCATCGCCATTTCCGAGGCTGTGGAGATGGCGGCCAAGGACCCGGCGGTGAAATACTCGCTCGGCTCGGTGCTCAACCACGTGCTGTTGCACCAGACGGTCAACGGCCAGGAGGCGATCAAGCAGTTCGAACTGGCGGGCGACGATCCCGACGTGGTGATCGGCTGCACCGGCGGCGGCTCCAATTTTTCCGGCCTTGCCTTCCCGTTCCTCGGCCTGCAACTGCGCGGCGGAAGGAAGCGCCGCTTCATCGCCGTGGAGCCGGCCGCTTGCCCGTCGCTCACGCGCGGCAAATACGCCTACGACTTCGGCGACACCGCGCATCTGACGCCGCTCGTCAAAATGCACACGCTCGGCTCGACCTTCATTCCACCCGGGTTCCACGCCGGGGGGCTGCGCTATCACGGCATGGCGCCGCTGGTCTCGCATCTGCACGAGCTCGGCCTGATCGAGGCGCGCGCCTATCATCAGAAGACCTGCTTCGACGCCGGCGTGCAATTTGCGCGCTGCGAGGGCATCGTGCCGGCGCCGGAAGCGACGCATGCGGTGCGCTGCGCCATCGACGAGGCGTTGCGCTGCAAGCGGGAGGGCAGAGCGGAGACCATCCTGTTCAATATGTCCGGCCACGGCCATTTCGACATGGCGGCCTATATCGCCTACTTCGAAGGCAAGCTGATCGATCAGCACTACGATGAGGGCGAGCTCGCCATGGCGCTGGCCGGTCTTCCCAGCCTCGCGGCGTAACGGCACGCAGCCCGGATCGCGCGGCGCGCGATCCGGGGACGACAGCGCAGCTTAAATGCCGGTCCCCGGATTTCGCTTCGCTCATCCGGGCTTCTTGCTGTCATCCTGAGGCGCGCCGCTGGCGTGCGTTGAAGGATGAACGGCAGAAGAGTTCGGGCCGCCCTGCGAGGCTCGACGCACCGTGCCGAGCACCTCAGGGTGGCGGGGAATCGGGCAGCAAAACAGGATTATGTGGAGCCCGATGGCAAATCCCCAAATCTAGCGGGGTGAGCGGCGCCCACGTCCCAAGGTCTTGCGCGTCGCTGCCGGTGTGCTACCGCTTCCGGCCCGTTACGTCATTCCGGGGTGCTGCGAAGCGGCGAAACCCGAATCCATATTCAGGCGCAAGGGTATGGATTCCGGCTTCCGCACTCTGCGCGGCCCCGGAATGATGGGGAGCCAGGAGCAGCAAATGTCGGTTAGTCACGGTGCAGCGGTGACGGCGGAAGGATTCTTTTCCGCCGCGCTTGCCGACAGCGATCCCGAGATCGCCGATGCCATTGCCGGCGAACTCGGCCGCCAGCGTGACGAGATCGAGTTGATCGCGTCGGAAAATATCGTCAGCCGCGCCGTGCTCGAGGCGCAAGGCTCGGTGCTCACCAACAAGTATGCCGAAGGGCTGCCGGGAAAACGCTATTATGGCGGCTGTGAGTTCGTCGATGTCGCCGAGCGGCTGGCGATCGAGCGGGCGAAACGGCTGTTCGGCTGTGCTTTCGCCAACGTGCAGCCGCATTCCGGCGCTTCGGCCAACGCCGAAGCGTTCATGGCTCTGATGCAGCCGGGCGACACGTTCATGGGGCTCAACCTCGCCGCCGGCGGCCATCTCACCCACGGCTCGCCGGTCAACCTCTCGGGCCGCTGGTTCAAGCCGGTGCCCTATGGCGTGCGCCGCGACGACCATTTGATCGACATGGAGGAAGTCGAGCGCCTGGCGCAACAACATCGGCCCAAGGTTATCATCGCCGGCGGCTCGGCCTATCCGCGCATCATCGACTTCCGCCGCTTCCGCGAGATCGCCGACCAGGTGGGGGCCTACCTCGTGGTCGATATGGCGCATTTTGCCGGCTTGGTGGCCGGCGGCGTGCATCCAAGCCCGTTCCCATACGCCCACGTGGTCACCACCACGACACACAAGACGCTGCGCGGGCCGCGCGGCGGCGTCATCCTCGCCGACGACGAGGAGTTGGCGAAGAAGCTCAATTCCGCGGTGTTCCCCGGCATGCAGGGCGGACCGCTCATGCATGTGATCGCGGCCAAGGCGGTGGCGTTTGGCGAGGCGCTACGCCCCTCGTTCAGACTTTACGCGAAGAACGTGGTTGAGAACGCGAAGGCGCTTGCGGAAACGCTGAAATCGCACGGCCTTGATATCGTCTCCGGCGGCACCGACACCCACCTCATGCTGGTGGATTTGCGCGGAAAGCATCTCACCGGGAAAGTGGCTGAAGCGGCGCTCGGACGCGCCCACATCACCTGCAACAAGAACGGCATCCCCTTCGACCCGGAAAAGCCGACCGTGACTTCGGGCGTGCGGCTCGGCACGCCGGCCGGCACCACGCGCGGTTTCGGCATCGCCGAATTCCGCCAGATCGGCGAGATGATCGCCGAGGTGCTCGACACGCTCGCGCAAAAGGGCGCCGAGGAGGACGCGCCGGTGGAAGCGCGTGTGCGCGACAAGGTCGCCCGCCTGCTCCGCCGCTTCCCGATCTACTGACGGTCAACTGAACGGAACGAATTTATGCGTGTCCCGGCAATGGTCATGAACGCGGCGCCGCGCGAGCACCGCGTGACCCCCACCTCGATCCTCCCCCTTTCAGGGGGAGGAAGAGGAAGCTTCAAGGACGGAAGATTCGAGGAAGCAGAAAAAGAATTGGGAGGGGAAAGAAAGCGGCATGCTCCGACCGTGGCGAATATCTCCACGTGCGCCGGTTGCTGTTCTCTCCCTCTGCAAGGGGGAGAGATAGAGTGGGGGTCTTCTGACCCAAAGATTTTTCGCAGTCAGGGAGTGATGGCTGCAGGGACCGGGGGCTGAGGATGCGCTGTCCGAATTGCGGAAGCCTCGACACCCAGGTGAAGGATTCGCGGCCGACGGAGGACTCCTCCGTCATCCGCCGCCGCCGCGTCTGCCTCGCCTGCAATTTCCGCTTCACCACCTTCGAG
>JASHRY010000076.1 GCA_030037105.1 Xanthobacteraceae bacterium | reverse complement strand
ACCGCGCAAGTCAACGGCACGCGCGTCAACATGGTGCTCGATACCGGCGCCAGCTCCGTCGTGCTCACGTTCGACGACGCCAAGGCCGCCGGCCTGCCGCTCGAAGTGCTCGCCTATACGGAGGACATCGACACCGCCAATGGGCGCACGCGCGCGGCGCCGGTCACGCTCGATCGCGTCGCCATCGGCGGGCTGGTCGAGCGCTCGATCGAGGCATTGGTGGCGCGACCGGGCCAGCTGAAGACGAGCCTCCTCGGCATGAGCTTCCTCAATCGGTTGCGGAGCTGGGAGGTGCGCGGCGACCGCCTGCTGCTGCGCGGCTATCCGTGACCGTCTTTGTCGGCGCGCCAAGCACGGAACCCGCAACCGTCTCAAATCAGGCTCACGAGAAAGCGCAGCGAGACCAGAAGCAAAAAGCAGCCGAATGCGACTTCGAGCGTGCGCCGCGACAACCGATGGGCGAGACGGGCGCCGTAAGGCGCGACGAAGCTCGACACCGGCGCCATCAGAGCAAGCCCGATCAGCGACACGAAGCCGAGCGAGAACGGCGGCAGCAGCGCCTGGTGCGGAAGGCCGGCGAGAATAAAGCCGATCGCGCCGGCAATCGTGATCGGCACGCCGATCCCCGCCGAGGTCGCAACCGCATTGTGAATCGGCCTGCCGTAGAGCGTGAGCACGATGGTGGAGAGCGCGCCGCCGCTCACTCCCATGAGCGATCCGCCGAGTCCGATGCCGAAACCGTAGAGCGTCATCGGCGCTCCGTCCGGCAAATCGGCGCCGAGATTCCAGCGATCGCCGGCGAACAGGAGTTTCATGCCGATGAAGCTCGCGATCACCACGAAGGCGAGCGTGAACACGGCGGACGGCGCAAAGGCGGCAATTGCGGCGCCGACCGCCACGCCGACAACGGCGGGCAAAGCCCACCGCCTGATCACGCCCGCAATCACAAGTCCCTTGGCGCGATGGGCGAGATAGGAGCGGATCGCCGTCGGCACGATGATGGCAATGGAAGTGCCGACGCAAAGCTGCAGCCGCACCTCATCCGGCACGCCGAGCAGGCGAAAGACCTCGTAGAGCACCGGCACGATGACCGAGCCGCCGCCGATGCCGAACAGGCCGGCGAGAAGTCCGGCGATCACGCCGCCTACGATGATCGCGAGCGCGAGCCAGAGAATTTCGTGCCAGGCGACGCCGAGAACCATGTCGCGTTCAGCTTCCGGTTACGTCATTTGCTGCCGAAGCGGCTGCGGCCCGCAACGACCGGCCCGATGACGGACTCCGCGCGGAGCCCTTGATCCATAACCACGACGGTTGCAAGGATCACTTCGAAATGCCGAAAAACCGCCGGCTATGCGGCCATGTCCGTCAACGCCTGATCGCCATCCGCCACCGATGCGAGTGCGGCCGCCAAAAGCTCTACGCCCGCACCCGGCGTCACCGCCGCGCCGGCGAGGCGCCGGCGGAAGGCGCGCGCTCCCGGCACCGAGCGGAACAAGCCGTGCATGTGCCGCGTGATGGCGTTGAGCCGCGTGCCTTGCGCCAACTCGCGCTCGATATAGGGAATGAGCGCCAGAGCGGCCTCCTTGGGCGAGGCGAAGCGCGCCCTTTCGCCGAAGACCAGCGGATCGACGGCAATGAGCCGCCAGGGCTCCTGATAGGCGGCGCGTCCCACCATCACGCCGTCGACGCGCGCAAGGTGCGCGATCGCCTCCTCGACGGCGCCAATGCCACCGTTGAGAACGACGCTGAGGCGCGGATGCGCGGCCTTGAGCCGATAGACGCGATCGTAGTCGAGCGGCGGCAGCTCGCGGTTCTCTTTGGGCGAGAGACCCTCGAGCCAAGCCTTGCGGGCGTGCACGATGAGCGCGGCGGCGCCAGCTTCTTCGACGGCGTGCGCAAAAACATCGAGCGCCGCTTCCGGGTCCTGGTCGTCGATGCCGATGCGGCATTTCACCGTCACCGGCACCGCGACGCTGGCCCGCATCGCCGCGACGCAGTCGCCCACGCGTTCGGGCTCCGCCATGAGGCAGGCGCCGAACCGCCCGTCCTGCACGCGGCCCGAGGGGCAGCCGACATTGAGATTGATCTCGTCGAAACCCAAATCCGCGCCGATGCGCGCGCAGGCCGCAAGCGCGCGCGGCTCGGCGCCGCCGAGCTGCAGGGCGAGCGGACGCTCGGCCGGATCGAAGCGCAACAGCCGCGCGCGGTCTCCGTTGAGCACCGCGCCGGTGGTGAGCATTTCAGTATAAAGGAGCGCCCGGCGCGTGAGCAGGCGATGGAAGAACCGGCAATGCCGGTCGGTCCATTCCATCATCGGCGCGACGGAGAATTTACTTGCGGAATCTATGATCTACACCGTTTTTGATTGACCACTTTGTAAGCATTAATATTCGGGACGCTCCACCGCAAGTCAGCAGCATCGTCGCGGCGGTCAAATCGAGGGCTTCTGGACGCGTGTCCCCGCTTTGGTCGAAAATCGACAACCCCAATCAGAAAGGAGTTTAGGCAAATGTCCGGCAGGGTGATCGGCAAGACCAAGGAATGACGCGGCGCGACGCGCATGAACGCCAAGGAAAAAGTCGCGCTCGGATCGATCGCCGCCTCGGCGGGACTCACCGCGGCGAAGGCCGTTGTCGGCTTGCTCACCGGCTCGCTCGCCATCCTTTCCGAGGCCGGCCATTCGCTCATCGACCTGGCCGCGACGCTGCTCACCTATTTCGCCGTGCGCATCTCCGGCAAGCCGGCCGACGCCGAGCACCAATACGGCCACGGCAAGGTGGAAAGCGTCACCGCGCTTGCCGAAACCGCCTTCCTGTTTCTGCTCTCGGCCGTGGTGATCTTCGAGGCGGTGCAGCGTCTCCTCGGCGAGCGGACCTATGCGGTCGAGGCGACGGCCGCCGCCTTCGTCATCATCGTCGCCTCGATCGTGATCGACTTTTTTCGCGCGCGCACGCTCGCCCGCGTCGCCGGGGAGACGTCGAGCGAGGCGCTCGAAGCCGACGCGCTGCATTTCGGCTCCGACATGTGGTCGTCGATTGCGGTCCTGATCGGGCTTGCTGGCGTGGCGCTCGGCTATGGGCGGGCCGACGCGGCGGCGGCGCTTGTCGTCGCGGTGTTCATCTGTATCGCCGGCTGGCGGCTCGGCCGGCGCACCATCGACACCTTGACCGACACGGCGCCCGCCGGCGTCAGCGAGCGCGTAGCGGCGATCGCGCGGCGCGTGCCCGGCGTGGTGACGGTCGAACGCGTGCGCGCGCGACCGGCCGGCGCGGTGTTGTTCGTCGATCTCGGCGTCGGCGTCAGCCGGGCGCTGCCGCTTGACAGCGTCACCGCCATCAAGGAGCGGCTGACGCGCGCCATCCGCGCCGACATGCGGGAGGCCGAGGTCACCATCACCACCGAGCCGCGCGCACTCGACGACGAGACGGTGCGCGAGCGGGTGATGCTGATCGCGCACAATAGTGGCCTCGCCGTGCATCACGTTGCCGTCCAGGCGGTCGCGGATCGCCTGTCGGTGTCGGTCGACCTTGAAGTCGAAGGCGCGTTGCCGCTTGCCGCCGCGCACGAGATCGCAAGCCGGCTCGAACAGGCGATCCGCGAGGAGCTCGGTCCGCGCGTCGAGGTCGAGACTCATATCGAGCCGCTGCCGGCCTTCGTCCTCGCCGGCCGTGACGCCTCGCCCGAACGCGTCGGTGAGATACGCGACGCGCTCGTGGCGCTTGCTGCCGGAATCGCCGGCTTTGGCGAGGTCCACGATGTGCGCGTGCGCGAGACCGCGGACGGCGAGATGGTCAACTTCCATTGCCGCGTCGATCCGACGTTGTCGGTCAGCGCGGTGCACGACCTGGTCGATACCGCCGAGCGCGGTTTACGCCGCCGGTTCTCGACGATCACGCGCGTCATCGGCCATGCCGAGCCGAGGCGTTAGCCATTTGGCTTGCCAATACCGTCACAATTGATCGTAACCGTTGCCCGGCACCTGCAACGGACATTTCCACTTTCGGCAACCAAGTCCGGCCCGTCCCGGTGCGGACTCCCCCCTACCAAGGTCGGAACTGAATGAATGGGGTATTAAACGGAAGGGAACCTGGATGGCCTCGGAATCGTTGTCAATTTTACGAAAATCACGCGTTCGGTTCTGCATCGTTTACGCACTACGCGCGCGCGATTGGCTTTGACAGCGTGTAGACAAGATGCGTTCGATGGTGCTAGCCTGATTCATCTTGTCTCGAACCTTTTCCAAGGGGATCGACAATGTCGCACGCGAAGCACGCCTCGAAGCGTAAATGTCGGAGCAAGGCCCTACCGATGGCGGGACTTGCCGGTGTGTCGTTGGCGGTGGCAGGCGGCGCATCCGCCGCAACCGCGCCGACAGCAAATGTACCATTGCAAGCCGCCGTACCGAGTCACGAAATTACTCTCGGCGAAGAGGAAATCTCCGACGTCAGCTTGGCGACGTTCTATGTCTTCGACAAGGAAGATGCCGGAACGCACCAACTCGGCAAAAACATACAATTGGCAAAAGGCGGACACGGTGGACACGGCGGCCACGGCTGCAGAGGCTGTAGAGGTGGCAGAGGCTGCGGACACGGCTGCGGACACGGCTGTAGAGGCTGCGGCAGAGGCTGCGGACATGGCTGTGGATGCTGGGGTGGTTGCGGCTGCGGCTGCTGCATCACGTGGGGCGGCTGCGGTTTGTGCTAGACCTGAATCAATTCTCGTCTAGCGGAGACGCGGGCCGTCATGGCCGGGTTTGACCCAATCGACCCGGACGCGTGATGTTGCTTGTTGCATGGATGGCCGACCCCATAGAGAAACGCCAGCACCCGTTTTCATTGAAGGCCGATTCAAACTTCCCTGGATTTCCGTGTCGGCAGAGCGAGATCCGGGTGCGAAATCCAGAAGCGCCGGCGCGCGATCTGGAGGGCGCCGCGCCGGCGGTGGAAAATACGCCTTGCCCCCGGCGGCGCTGCGCGGGGGCGGTAAGGTGCGCGTGTTGACCTCATGAGCGGCGATCGCGGCACCAGTCTTACGCAGCGCGACAGCAACGACGTTCCAAGGTTCTCGCCGAATTTCACGGTCTACGTGCTGCCGCCCGATGTCGTGTGCCTCTATTCCGAGGACCGAAAGTTCTTTCTCCATGGCGAACTCTATTGTGCGCTCGCCTCCGCGATAGGAAATGGTAAAAAGAGTTTTCGCGAGCTCGTTCGCGCGCTCAAGCGGGATTTTCCATCCGACAAAATCCAAGAAGCCCTGAAGCGGCTGGTGGACCGCCGCTACGTGGTGCGGGCATCGCGCTCTTCCACCGGCGCCGTGGCCGCCTATTGGGCGAGCCTCGGCCTGTCGCCGGAGACCGCGGAGAGAAATCTCCGGAAATGTCGCGTGCGCATTCAATCGATCGACGTTCAGGGCGCAACGGAACTCGGCGCCGCTCTAAGCGGGCTCGGCGTTCGCGTCGTCAAGCGCGCCGCCGACCTGACGGTCACGCTGGTCGGCGATTATCTCGAGGGGCGCCTCGCTGAATTGAACCGGCGGCATTTGTCCGACCATACGCCCTGGCTGCTCACCCAACCTTCCGGCATCTTTCCTCTGGTGGGACCGATGTTCAGCCCGGGCAATGGCCCCTGTTGGATGTGTCTTGCCGAGCGCATGAGACGCAACCGCGAGGTCAAGTCGCTGCTTGACCGCGGCGAGGCGCGCTGCGTCGCCGTTTCTCCGTTGGCGCAGCACACGGTCGGACAGAGCGCGATCCAGCTCGCCGCCGTCGAGATCGCGAAAGCCATCGCCACAGACTTTCGTACCGACTTGCGCGATCACATCGTCAGCCTCGACCTGTTGGGCTCGACCATCGTCAGGCATTACGTGGCGCACCGCCCGCAATGTCCGGCCTGCGGCCGTCCGAAGTTGCGCGACCCACGCCGTGTGCCGGCGCCGGTCGAGCCTGCCGCCGGCGCCAAGCTACTTATGACCAGCGGCGGATACCGGACCGTTTCATCGCGGGCCACGGTTGCACGTTTCCGCAAACATGTGAGCCCGCTCACCGGCGTGGTCTCGCGGCTCGAGCGGATCGACGCCGATCTCCCTTTGAACACCAACTATCGTGCCACGCACAATTTCGCGGCGCCGGCCCGGACCGTCAACGATCTCCGGGCCGGACTGGGCGGCAGCAGTTACGGCAAGGGCAGCACGGCCGAGCAAGGTGAAGCCAGCGCGCTGATGGAGGCGATCGAGCGTTATTCAGGGATTTTTCAGGGCGACGAGATCAGGCTGACGCGGCGGTTCAGCGATTTCCGGGCGGGCGAGGCCCTGCCTCCGAACGATGTCCTGCTCTACAGCGATGCGCAATACCGGCGCTCCCAGGCGCCGGCGCCCGACCTCGACGATCCGCAGACGCCGCCTCCGTTCGACCGATCGACCGAGATCGAATGGTCGCCGGTCTGGTCCCTGCGCGACAAGCGCTTCAAATATCTTCCGACCACCCTCCTGTATTTTTTCTACCGGGGTCCTGCCGCCTTCCTCGCGGATTCCAACGGCTGCGCCGCCGGCAATACGATCGAGGAAGCAATCGTCCAGGGATTTCTCGAACTGGTCGAACGCGATGCCTATGCCATCTGGTGGTACAATCGATTGCAGCGGCCGCAAGTGGATCTCCGCCGTTTCGACGATTCCTACGTCCGCGATCTGCAAAACCGGCTTGCCGAGACCGGACGCCGGCTGTGGGTGCTCGACATCACCAGTGATCTCGGCATTCCGGCCTTTGTGGCGATAACGCACTGGATGCAAAACGGGCGGGAAAATATCGAGTTCGGTTCCGGTGCTCATTTCGACGCGCGAATCGCCGTGCTGCGCGCCCTGACGGAACTCAACCAATTCCTGTCCATCGGCCTCATGGGCGGCGCGTCCGGCGAGAAATCGAGCCTCGACGGCGTCACGCCATTGCGCCTGGAGGAGCATCCCTATTTGATGCCAAGCAACGGCCCGGCGGTCGAGCCGGGCTTCGGCGCGAAGTTCGGCCGACTCGATACGCGCGAGCAGGTGAGCGCCTGCGTGCGTCTCGCCAAGCAAGCGGGCCTCGATTTCCTCGTTCTCGATCAGACGCGCCCCGACATCGACGTCCCGGTGGTCAGGGTGATCGTTCCGGGATTGCGGCATTTCTATCGCCGCTTCGCGCCCGGCCGGCTTTATGACGTCCCGATAAAACTCGGATGGCGTGAGCGGCCGGTGCCGGAAAACGAGCTCAATCCGATCCACCCCCATACCTGAGGGTCATCCCGGCTTGCGCGCTCCTGGAATAAAGTCGGGGCGACGGGCTGCGCCACGTGTTTCCGCCCGGCTCAGCGAGCGCGTGACGCTCGAAACGCACGCGAGCGGACAAATCGTCGCCCGCTTCGATGGCTATTCGGTTGGTCTCGGCACGTTCAGCGCCGGCGCGGCGGCCCGCGCGCAGGGCCTGCGCACGGGCCTGCCGCTCGCCTCGTTCGCCTCCAGCCGCCGGAACACCGACAAGGAAATTGATCTCCTGGTCCGGCGCCTCGCCAGGCACGGCCTGTTGGAATACCGTCTCCGGACGGCGCCCAGCGCCGCGGACCGGGTCGTCATCGAGCCGCAGGTCGCCGATTATTGGCCGCAGACGCCGCGCCTCGGCGACGCCGACGTTGTCGTCCTGTCGCGCTTCGCCTATATGCGCCGGCGCGGCAACGAGATGGTACTGGAGTCGCCGCGTGCCGGCGCGCTGTTCAGAATTTGCGATCCGAAGATCGCTGCCGTTGTCGCCTCGTTGTCCAAGCCGCAACAGATCAAACAGTTGCGCCAGCGGAGCGGCTTTCCGGGGGTTGAGCTTCTCGCCCTCATGACGGATTGCCGCATCCTTTTCAAGATCGGCGCCGCCGGCGACGGCGGCCTGCGCTCGAGCGAAGGCGACGACAGCCTTGTTCTTTGGGACTTTCACGATCTTCTGTTCCATGCGCGCAGCACGGAAGGCCGACACGCCAACCCGCTCGGCGGATTTCATCCATATGCGGGCGTGGTGTCGCCGCTGCCGGCGGTGCGACCGCGCTGGCCCGGGAAAAAGATCGATTTGCGCAAGTTTTCGGCCGCGCATTCGCGCGCGAGCTTGCCGCTCGCGAGGCTGCTGCACGAGCGGCATTCGACGCGCAACTTCGATGAAAGCCGACCGATCACGCTCGCCGAGCTGGCGCGGTTCCTCGACGGTACTGCGCGCGTCCTGTCGAGATGGAGAAGCAGGCTCGACCTCGGCGGCGACGGCCCAGTGGTCGCCTATGCCGCAAGGCCGTATCCGTCGGCGGGCGCGAGCTACGAGCTCGAACTCTATCTGGCCGTCGATCGATGCGAAGGGCTTGCCCGCGGCTTCTATCATTACGATGCGGGCGCCCACGCGCTGGTGCCGATCGTTGCCCGCGCACAGGAACTGGAGGCGCTGTTGGCGGGAGCCCGAACGGCCATGGGCGCGCCGGCCGCGCCGCAGGTCCTGATCACGATTGCCGCGCGCTTCGGCCGGATGTCATGGAAATACAGCTCGCTCGCCTATGCGCTCATTCTCAAGGACGTCGGCGTCTTGTTTCAAACCTTTTACCTGGCGGCCGCCGACATGAAGCTCGGCGGATGTGCCATCGGCATCGTCAATATCGACCTGTTCGCGAAGATGACGGGGATTGCGTTCCA
>JASHRY010000075.1 GCA_030037105.1 Xanthobacteraceae bacterium | reverse complement strand
GCCGTCGACCTTGCCGCGGCCGCGCGGCGTGCGCACGTGATCGTAGATGAAGGCGTCGGGCATAGCCTCTCCTCGCCTGGTGAGCTTCGTCCCCCCGCGTGGAAGAGGGTGACTGGATGTCCATGAGACCGGACGGCCCCTCTCATATAGGGCAACCAGCAGGGAATTGCAGCCAGGAAGACGGTTTGTATCCGCTCGTCAGGCGGGGGATGGGAGCGACAGTGACACCCCTGCCCGGAGCTGAGCTACCGCAGCATTTTTGCGGCTTCATCGGTCGTTATCATCAACAGCATCGGATCGAGCGGCGAGGGGCGGAATCCGTGGGCCTCGTAGAACGCCTTGGCCCTTTCGGAGATTGCATGAACGAGGATGGCTCGCACACCGACGGATTGGGCCGCCGCAACCACGCGCCGCACGGCATCGCAGAGGAGATCGCCGCCGAGCCCTTTGCCCTGCCATCCGCGATCGACAGCAAGCCGGCCGAGCAGAACGATGGGAACCGGGTCCGGCATATTACGCCTGACTCTGCCGACCGCATCTGCGTGCAAGACCGAACCGGTCGCTAGGCAGTAATAGGCGATGACGCGCCTACCAACGCAGCTCACGAATGTACGCGAGGCGCCCTCCGCTTCATTGCGGCGAGCGCGGCGCTTGAGCCAGTCGTCAAGCGGAGCAACGCCGGAATCGAAGGAGTCCAACTCGTGATCCGGCGCAAGTGGTTCAGGCGCCGTGATGGGTCCGCTATGATCGGGCGCGCCGCTCACGCCTTCCAAGCCGGCCTGCGCGCCAACAGCTTTTTGAGGTGCGGATTGGTCCGGGGCGGTTTTGCGAGAGCGTCCTGGAATTCGTCCCAGCGTTTCTGATCGACTTGAAATATGCGGCGATCCGCCAGAGTGTCGAACGCCGCGTTCAGTCCGCAATCCAGCAGGAACTCGGTCACGGTCTTGTTCCTGACAGCAGCGGCGCGCTGCAGCGTGCGTTTCGCCGACAGCGTCATGCGCAAATCGACACGCTCCGAACGTGCTTGAGTCGTTTTGGCCATGATCTCCACCTCTGGCGACACAGAATAGCGACCGTACGTTGTCAGGACAAGGGGCGTTGCCGCCACGACGCTCTCGTCCGGCATTCGGCGGCTGTTTAGAGGCACATGACGCGCGTCAGCTTCGGGGCCACTTCCGGAAGTGGCGTCCGCCCGGCCCAGCGGTGTGATCGGGAAGGTGAGGCCGAACGCGTTGGCGATTTTGAAATCGATGACCCATTCGATCCTGGTGGATTGCTGGACCGGCAGGTCGGTATCACATTCAAATTCTCAATAGAAGGTGCCGTCGCGGTCGTGGGCAGCAGCAAACCGAAGCAACTTGCAGACTACATCCGTTCTCTTCCAGACTTTGAAATATACACTCAGATCGGCGCCAACCATGGTCATGTCGGCGCGACTCTGGCTGACGCGGTGTTACAGTCAAACAACAATTATGAACGGAATGTTCGGCACCGCATTGCCCGCATCCGCAAGGAGTATGCGGGCGAGACGAGCTTGGAGGCCCTTAAACATCTGCTCAAGAAGATCACGGCTCAGGAGTTTCTCCATTGGAACGGAACGCGAAAGACTCAAACCTTCCTCGATTTGATTGATTTGCTCGGGCGGGAAGGCGTGAACACCGAAGATGATCTACGGGAGTGGCTCCTGCGGAAAGACAGCAGCGCGAAGTTGCGCAACATACGTTTCATCGGTCCGAAGACGGTGGATTATCTCAAAATTCTCGTCGGGCTGCCCAATGTAGCCGTGAACCGCCACCTGCGCGGATTCCTCGCGCGTGCAGGGTTAGATAGAAATCCCAACTATGAGCGCGCCCAGGAACTCGTGCTCCAGGCTGCTGACCTGATGGGACTGAATCGTGCACACTTGGATCACAGCATCTGGCGTTACATGAGTCGCGTATAATCGCAACAGATTCGAATGCCACCGCTCAAAACGCCTCGGCCGGCAACGCCATCGTGCTGGCCGCGCCGGCTTTTATGCGCGCGAGATGCAGCGTGGAAGCGGGCAGCATGCGCTCGGCGAAGAAGCGGCCGGTCGCCAGCTTCGCCGCCATGCGGTCGGACGCGCCATTGCCGGCGGCGGACTTCGCTTTCGCCGCCTCGGCGATGAGGCACCACATATAACCGAGCGCGACCAGGCCGAAGAGGTGCATGTAATCGGTCGAGCCGGCGCCGGCATTGTCGGGGTTGCCGAGCGCATTCTGCATGAACCACATCGTCGCCTGCTGCAGCTCGCCGAGCGCCCGTTCGAGCGGCTTGACGTAAGGCGACAGCGCCGCGTCGGCGCCGTGACCCTTGATGTAGGCCGACACCTCGGCGAAGAACGCCTGCAGGGCGCGGCCGCCGTCCTTCGGCAGCTTGCGCCCGACCAGGTCGAGCGCCTGGATGCCGTTCGCGCCCTCGTAGATCATGGCGATGCGCGCATCGCGCACGAACTGCTCCATGCCGTGCTCGGCGATATAGCCGTGACCGCCGAAGACCTGTTGCGCCGTCACCGTGTTGGCGAAGCCCTTGTCGGTGAGCATGCCTTTGATCACCGGGGTCATCAGGCCCATATGGTCGTCCGCGGCCTGTCGCTCCTTGGCGTCGCCGGAGCGGTGGGCGACGTCGCTCCTGAGCGCGGTCCACAATACCAGCGCGCGCGCCGCCTCGTTGAAGGCGCGGATTTCCATCAGCATGCGGCGCACGTCGGGATGCACGATGATCGGGTCGGCGGGTTTGTCCTTAAACTTCGCGCCGGTCAGGGCGCGCCCGGCAAGCCGCTCCTTGGCGTAGGCGGCAGCGTTCTGATAGGCGACCTCCGACAGCGCGAGCCCCTGCACGCCGACGCCGAGCCGCGCTTCATTCATCATCGTGAACATCGCCTGCAGGCCGCGGTTTTGCTCCGCGACCAGCCAACCGGTCGCGCCGTCATAGTTCATCACGCAGGTTGAATTGCCGTGGATGCCCATCTTCTCTTCGATCGAGCCGCAGGAGACCGCGTTGCGCGCGCCGGGCGCGCCGTCTTTGGTCGGCAGGAACTTGGGGACGATGAACAACGAGATTCCCTTGGTGCCCGCCGGCGCGCCCTCGATGCGCGCGAGCACGAGATGGATGATGTTCTCGGTGAAGTCGTGCTCGCCGGCGGAGATGAAAATCTTCGTGCCGGTGATCTTATAGCTGCCGTCCGGCTGCGGTGCCGCCCGGGTGCGGGTCAGTCCGAGATCGGTGCCGCATTGCGGCTCGGTGAGGTTCATCGTGCCGGCCCATTGGCCGCTGATGAGCTTAGGGAGGTAAAGCGCTTTCTGCTCGGCTGAACCATGGGCGAAGATCGCCGCGGCCGCGCCTTGCGCGAGGCTCGGATACATGGCGAAGGCCATGTTCGCCGAGACCAGGAATTCGCCGATCGCCTGCGAAAGCACGCGCGGCAGGCCCTGGCCGCCGAATTCGACCGGTGCCGAAGCTCCGATCCAGCCGCCTTCGACCAGCCGCTTGTAGGCGTCCTTGAATCCCGTCGGCGTGGTGACGGAGCCGTCGTCGTGCCGCCGGCAGCCTTCCTTGTCGCCGACGCGGTTGAGCGGCGTGAGCACGTCCTCGCAGAATTTTGCGGCTTCGCCGAGCACCGCTTCCATGAGATCGGGCGTGGCCTCGGCAAAGCCGGGCAGGTTGTTGTAGCGATCGATGTGAAAAACGTCGCCCAGCAGGAACATCACGTCATCAACGGGAGCCTTGTAGGTCGGCATGATGTCTCCTCCGCGCTGCTTCCGTCCGCCGCCGGCCGGACCGAAAGGACTAAGTTCATTGATTTGCGCCCGCGTTAAGAGCGCGGCGGCTCGATCCTTTAACCGCTTGTTTACCGTAATCCTCAAAAGTCGGTCCAGAGGACCGGGGACCGCGCCCACCGAGTTGTCTGTTGGCGAGTTCCGGCGCGAAACAGAGCACATCCTGCGCTCCCGCAATGTGCTTGGACGCGAGAATGAAATCTGGCGGTTGGTGGAATTTCGGAGGTCTCCGTCCGGTGGCGCGCGAGATTGTGCCCACGCCCACGCGGCAATCCGGCGCGTCGGTCGGCGAGTGGCTCAACAGGGTGATTCGACCGGTCGAAGACGGCGGGCCGCCGCTCAGGCGCGACAGTCTTGACCGCGAAGACCGCGGTCGCGGCCGTGATCGCGCCGATCGGCCCTATCGAAAGCAGGACCGCGAGCATGAGCGCGAGGCCCGCCCCCGCGAAGGCGCACGCGACACCGTCCGCATCCAGGAGGTGGCGCGCGAAGCCGCCCGCATGCGGGCCGAGGTGCGCGAGGCCGCACGCGCCCGCGAGGAGCTTGGCGAAGTCCATGCGCGGCTCGACCGGCTCTCGCGGCAACTCGAACGGCTGGGCGCTACCGACATCGTCCCGCCCGAGGCCGCATTGTTGCAACGCCCCTCGACGCAGGCGCCAAGCCAGGCAAGCGACGGACAAGGCGCGCATCTGCCCGGCGCGCCCCAAGCGTCGCGTCGCGTGGTGGCGGATTCTTTACCCGACCATTCCCGGCCGGTCGAGCCGGTCGCGGCCGGTGATCGTTCATCGCCGGACCGCGGCAGTCTGCCGGCGGAAGCCGGCGACCTGCTGATTGATCGGGCGGTCGCCGAGATCAGGGCGCGGCAGCGCGCGCTCGACAACGAAGCTTCCGCGCAACCGGCGTTCGGCGAGCCGCCGGCTGCGTCGCCTCCCTCGCTCGCCCCAGTTCCGTTCGAAAGCCGCGCCGAGAGTCCGCGATCCGAAGGGCTGCCGCTGGATAGCACGTCCGCGCTGACGCTCGGTTTCAGCAGCCTGGAGCGCCAATTGCGCCAGATCACGGCGCAGATTGAAGCGCTGCGGCCGGCAAGCGATCTCGAAACGGCGATCAAGGGGCTTCGCGCCGACCTCGCGGAGATCGGTCGCGCGCTGACGGAAGCGCTGCCGCGGCGCGCCGTCGAGTCGCTCGAAATCGAGGTCAAGGCCCTCGCCCAGCGCATCGATCACAGCCGCCAGTGCGGCGTCGATTCGACGGCGCTTGCCGAACTCGAGCGCGGATTGGCGGAAGTGCGCGAGGCGCTGCGTGGATTGATGACCGCGGAAAACCTGGTCGGCATGGACGAGGCGGTGAAGGCGCTGACGCAGAAGGTCGATGGGCTCGCCGCGAAACAAGATGCGGCGGCGTTGCGTCTGCTGGAGACGGCGATCGGCGAGTTGCGCGGCATGGTCGCCAAGGTCGCCTCCAACGATGCGCTGACCAGGGTCGCGGAAGACGTGCACGCGCTCGCCGCCAGAATGGACAGCCTCGCCGCCAACGCCGCAAGCGGACAGGCTGTCGCCACGCTCGAGAGCCGCATGGACGCGCTCACGAGCGCGCTCAATGCATCGACCGAAGCGGGTCACGCTTTGCCCAAGGAGTTCGAGAAGCTTCTGTCCAGCCTGCTCGACAAGCTCGAATGGGTGCAGCTCACCCATACCGATCATGCGGCGCTTGCTCATCTCGAAGACCGCATCGCCATGTTGGTGAAGCGGCTTGACGCGTCCGACGCGCGTCTCGGCCCGCTCGAAGGCGTGGAGCGTGGGCTTGCCGATCTTTTGGTCCATATCGAGCAATGGCGCGGCGCCGGCGGCGCCGCCGAGGGCGCCAATATCAAGACCGTTGCCGCGGACGCGATCGAGCGCGAGGTCGCCGAAATCAAGCAAGCGGAGCGCCGCACCCAGGATTCACTCGAAGCCGTCCAGGATACGATGCAGCACGTCGTCGATCGCCTTGCCATGATCGAAAGCGGCATGCGCGACGACAGGGCGAAGGCCGCGCCCGCCGGGCCGCCTTCGGGCGCTTTGCCTGAAGCGGCTCCGCAATCGGTCGCGTCCGCGCTTTCCACCACCGCGCCCGCGCCGGCCCCGATCGCGGCCGCGGCGCTTCCCGCAATACGGCCGCCGCTCGATCCTGATCTACCGCCTGATCATCCGCTGGAGCCCGGCTTCACCGTCGCGCGCCCGCGCCAGCCGCTTTCCGCCGCGGACCGGATCGCCGCCTCGGAGGCCGCGGTCGGCGCCAAGCCGTCCGCGATTCCCGACACAAGCGAAAAACCTGATTTCATCGCCGCCGCGCGCCGCGCCGCGCAGGCCGCCGCGTCGGCTTCGCTCGATCAGCGACCGGGAGCCAACGAAGCCTCAGCCGGCGCACCGCCAAAGAAGCTGACGGAGCGTCTGCGTACGCTGATCGTCTCAGGAGCCGTCGTCTTCGTCGTCGTCGGCTGTTACCACATCGCCTCGCGGTGGTTCGACAATGGCGGTCCGGCCGCGTCACTTGGGCCGCGATCGGAAAAGGCATCGCCACAAGCCGGCGCGCCGCCTGACAAGAATCCGATGAAGGCGCCGAAGACAGAAGCGACGCAACCGCCGAGCTCGGTGCCGGGCGGGACCCCCGGCGCCAAACCCCGCCAGCAGTCGCTATTGAACGATATCGACGCGCCGTCCGCGACAACCGCGAGCATGCTTCCCGCCGACGGCAAAGTAGCGGTCGACGGAATCGCCGATGAAGCGGCATTGTGGGCTGCGCCCGACATTACCGGCTCGCTGCCGCGTTCGTCGGCGCCGGCTGCCGCGACGCCCGGCGACAAGCTGCCGGCGGCAATCGGCGGGCCGGCTTTGCGCGCGGCGGCGCTCGCGGGCGATGCGGCGGCCGCTTACGAGGTGGCCATGCGCTTTGCCGAAGGCCGCGGGGTTCCGCAGAACGATGCGGAAGCCGCGCGCTGGCTCGATCGTGCGGCCAAGGGCGGGCTCGCACTCGCGCAATTCCGGCTTGGCGGCTTCTACGAGAAGGGCATCGGGGTGAAGAAGGACCTCGCCGCCGCGCGCGACCTTTATCGCGCCGCCGCCGACAAGGGGAACGCCAGGGCCATGCACAATCTCG
This sequence comes from Xanthobacteraceae bacterium, assembly GCA_030037105.1. The sequence continues at coordinate 2,152 of JASHRY010000075.1, read as the reverse complement.
CCGTGCTCTACGCCGAAGGCATCGACGGCGCGGCCGATTATCGCAATGCTGCCGCGTGGTTCCGCAAGGCCGCCGACCACGGCATTACCGACAGCCAATACAATCTCGGCATCCTTTATGCGCGTGGCATTGGCGTGAAGCAGAATTTCGCCGAAGCCTATAAGTGGTTCCTGCTTGCCGCCAAAGAGGGCGACAAGGAAGCGGCCAGGAAACGCGACGAGGTCGCTTCCCGTCTCGACCAACAGTCGCTCGCCGCCGCGCGGCTTGCCGCGCAGAATTGGAAGCCCGAACCGCAGCCCGCCGACGCCATCACCGTGAAAGCGCCCGGCGCCTTCGATCCGCCGGCAAAGGCTGCGCCGGCGGCGAGGCCGAAGCCGCGGGCGGCCGCCGGCAAACCTCCGTCGCCGGAGGCGGCGACGATCGACTGAGAGGGGCCGTCGGCCGTCATGCCGAGCCTGCGGGCTTCGCCCGCCCCCGAAATGACGGCAGCGCGATCAAATCTGTGCGCGCGGGTCCCGCGGGCGGTATGCCGCGGCGTATCGTCCGAGTAGAACACTTTCACCGCGCATCCGAGCGCCCCTGGTCGTCCATCCGTGCAGATCTACCTTCCGATCGCCGATATTCCCGTCAACGTCTTCCTTGTGCTGGCGATGGGCCTGGCGGTCGGATTCATCTCCGGCATGTTCGGGATCGGCGGCGGATTCCTGATGACCCCGCTCCTGATCTTCATCGGCATACAGCCGGGCGTGGCGGTGGCGAGCGTCACCACGCATGTCGCGGCCTCGTCGTTCTCCGGCGCGATCGCGTATTGGCGGCGCCATGCCCTTGACAGCACGCTGGCGCTGACGCTCCTGGCCGGCGGTATCGTCGGCAGCGCCTGCGGCGTCGCCCTGTTTACCTGGCTGCAGGCGCTCGATCAGCTCGACCTGGTCATCGGCCTCTCCTACGTCACGCTGCTAAGCGTGGTCGGATTACTGATGGTCGGCGAGAGCGTGCGGGCCATCGTCCGCGGCCGCCAGGGCAAGCCGGTCAAGCTGCGCCGGCCGGGTAGCCATGTCTGGTTCCACGGACTGCCGCTCAAAGTGCGTTTCAAGCGATCGAAGGTCTACGTCTCCGCCATCCCGGTGCTGGCGATCGGTTTCATCATCGGCTTCGTCGGCGCGATCATGGGGATCGGCGGCGGCTTCTTGCTGGTGCCGATGCTGATCTATCTGGTGCGGGTGCCGACCGCGACGGTGATCGGTACCTCGATGGTCCTGACCTTTCTCACCATGCTGTCGGCGACCGTGCTGCACGCGGCGACCAATCATTTGGTCGATGCCGTGCTGGCGCTCATCCTCATGGTGGGCGGCGTGATCGGCGCCCAGTTCGGAGCGCATGCCGGCCAGCGCATCCGCGGCGAGTGGCTGCGCCTCCTTCTCGGCCTGCTGGTCTTTTCGGTCGGGCTGCGCTTCGCCTTCGATCTGGTGCTGCGGCCGGACGATCTCTACTCGATCCGGCCCATCGGGGGCGCGCCGTGAGATGCGGGCCGACGGCGGCGCTGGCGCTGGCGGCGGCGAGCCTCATCGCCAATGCCGGTCCGGCCGCGGCCGAGCGCCTGATCGCTTCGCTGACCAATCATCACGTGACGATTACGTCGAACTATGCCGGAGGCGAACTGGTATTGTTCGGTTCGGTCGAGCGCGAACCGACGACGGCGGCGCGACGCGGGCCCTATGATATCGTCGCCACCATCATCGGGCCGCGGCGACCGCTGCGCGCGCGGCGCAAGTCGCGCGTGCTCGGCATCTGGGTGAACACCACGGCACGCACCTTCGTCAATCCGCCCTCCTATCTCGCGGTGCTGGCGAACCGCCCGCTCGATGCCATCACCAGCACCGACAACCAGCGGCGCCTGCAGCTCGGGATCGCCAATACGCCGCTTGCGGAAATGATCGACAACGATATCGGCGCGGTCAACAACGATCCGTTCCGTGTCGCGCTCGTTCGGCTGATGCGCGAACGCCGCCTTTACGAGGAGGAGCCGGACGCCGTGACGTTCCTCACGCCGACCCTGTTCCGCGCCGCGATCTCGCTGCCGGCGCAGGTGCCGATCGGCAATTACGATGTCGACGTCAAGCTGTTTGCCGACGGCAACCTGATCGCGCAGTCC
>JASHRY010000074.1 GCA_030037105.1 Xanthobacteraceae bacterium | reverse complement strand
TCACCGGCCGGCTGATCGCCGAGATGATGACCGGCGCCACGCCGTTCTGCGATCCGCAACCTTACAGTGCGGACCGGTTCACACGGTGACCATCCGACCGGGCGGCGCCGATCATTCGTGCGCCGATGCAGGAGGCGGCGATCCCATATACTCGCCGATCGTATGGACGACGCTGCCTTGGGGCCGCGTGTTGTTCGACGACAGCTTGTCCTGCTGCATGACCATTTCGTCGTATTTGGCGAGCGTCGTCACCGGCGCCCGCGGCACCAAGTGGACGACCTTGTAGCCGGCGGCCTTGAGCCGGCGCAGCAATTCCGGCAGCGCTTCGGCGGTCGCATGCTGGAAGTCGTGCATCAGAATGATGCCCTTGCCGCGCTTTTCGAGCTTGCTCATCACCGATTGGATCACCTGCTCCGGCCTGTGCATCCTGAAATCGAAGGAATCGATGTCGGTCGAGAACGTGGCGATGTTGCGCTCGCCGAGATAGGCGAGCAGCTCCGGCGGATGTTGCAGGTCGGGGAAGCGGAAGAACGGCGCGATCGGCGCGCCGGCGGCCATATGCACGGCGCTAAACCCCATCTCGATCTCCTGCTTGGCCAAATCGATGTCGCTCGCGTAGGGATTTCGCGCCAGATCCTTGTGCGACCAAGTGTGAGTACCGATCGTCATCCCGGCTTCGACCACCTCCTTGGTCAGTTCCGGATGCCAGCTCGCGTGCTCGCCGATCTCGAAGAACGTCGCCTTGAGGCAATTGTCGGCGAGCGCCTTGAGCACGGCGCGCGTGTTGTTCGGCCAGGGCCCATCGTCGAAGGTCAGCACGATTTCCTTGTCGCGCAGGAAATCATATTGCTTGAAGTGCTCGAAGCCGAAACCGGGGCCGCCGGTCGTGTCGATCTGGACGATGCGCGAAAGACCCATGCCGCCGGGCTTGTTGCAGGCCGCGATGGTGTTGGGCGTCGAGGTTGCGCCGGCTCGCGCGGGGGTCGCCGTCGCGACCGCCGCGGCGGCGATATTGCTCTGCGCCACGCGCGCCGGTGCATCGGGTGCGCGCTCGCCGGACGCCGGAGCGGGCGAAACGTCCATCGTCGGCGCGGCGTCGGCGAGGCGGACGACGGCCGGATGGGTCGGGACAGCAGCCGGGCCCGGATTGTTGGCTGCGACATGCGCCACCGGGGCTGCGTGCAAGGACGACAATATCGCTTTCTGTGACGCGACCACACCGAACGCCGCCAGGCCCAGGGTTGCCAAAACGGCGATCACAACGACCACCACCCGCATCGCACCCTCCACCGCTCGGAATTGCAGTCTAATCCAAAGTCAAGGCGCAATCGGGGCGGCGAGTCAACGAAAAGCGCGGACCGCCCGATGAAAGATGCGGGTTGTGGTTTCTGCGGCGCGCTGTGGCAACAGGATAAGCCGGTCGCTTCCCTTAGCGGTTGAATTGATCCTTCCAGCTCGCAGGTGCGCCGGGAAAGGGAAGGGCCGTGGCCGCGAAAACGCCGCGCGCGATCGCCCGCGCCACGACGTTCCCCGCCAGCGCGCCAAGCTCGGTCAGCGCCAACAACGGATCGCCGAGCGGCCGCCGGCCGGTCGAGGCGGCAAAGACCACGTCGCCGTCGAGCGGCGTATGAACAGGGTAAATGGCGCGCGCGAGGCCGGCTTGCGCCATGATCGCAAGACGCTTCGCCTGCGCCTTGGTTAATATGGCGTCGGTCGCCACGACCACGAGCGTGGTGCTGGCGCGCGCATGGACCTTGGTGCGTGGTTCGAATGCACTCTCGGCAAACGTCGGCGGGAATCCGCGTCCGCCGAATTCGCTGTCGCGCTCGCAGGGCGCGGCCCAGAACCAGGGGCCGTGATCGACGAGGACGCTGCCGGCGGCGTTGACGGCGGCGAGCGCGCCGATGAAATGGCCGTCGCCGCCTTGCGCCGAGGCGGAACCGATCCCGCCCTTGCAATTGACCGTGGTCGCGCCGGTGCCGGCGCCGACGGTGCCGAGCGCGAAATCGACCGCCGCGGTCGCCGCCGCGGCATAGCCAAGCTCGCGATAGGGCGGGAAGCGACCCCAGTCCTTGTCGCCACCGCTCAAGAGATCGAACAGGATCGCCGCCGGCACGATCGGCACGCGCGCGGAGCGCACCGGAAAGCCGCGGCCCTGCTCCTTCAGCCAGGCCTGCGCGCCGGAGGCGGCATCGAGGCCGAAGGCGGAGCCGCCGGCGAGCATGATCGCGTCGATCCCCTCGATGGTTTGCGCCGGATCGAGCAACGCGGTCTCGCGCGTACCCGGCCCGCCGCCGCGCACGTCGATCGAGGCGACCGCCGGCGCATCGAACACGATCGCCGTTGCGCCGGACCCGAGCCGGGCGTCCGCGGCATGGCCGACCTTGATCCCGGCAACGTCGGTGATGAGGTTGCGCATGGACATACTCCGGTCATTCCCGAACGCGCCGCAGGCGCGAGCCCGGGAATCCAATCACAAAACGTCCACGGATAGCATGAGAGTCTTTCCCGCACAGCGGGGGTTATGGATTCCGGGCCCGGCCCTGCGGGCCGTCCCGGAACGACATGCGATCACATCCGCGCGGTGCGGCGCGGTCGCGCTTGCGCCGCGCGCACCGGCCGGGCATGTGTGCACCATGCCGAATGTCACCATCGCCGCAGCGCTCGTCGCCGGTATGTTGAGCTTTCTGTCGCCGTGCGTGCTGCCGTTGGTGCCGCCTTATCTGGTCTATCTCACCGGCACCTCGCTCGAGCGCCTTGCCGAGGCGCAAGCTGTGCCGCGGGTGCGGCGGGATACGCTGGCGGCGGCGCTCCTTTTCGTGCTCGGTTTTTCCACGGTGTTCGTGGCGCTCGGCGCGAGCGCCAGCGCGATCGGCGCTTTGCTGCGCGCCTATTCAAGCGAGCTCGCGATCCTCGCCGGCGTCGCCATCATCGTCATGGGCCTGCATTTTCTCGGTCTTACGCCGATCGGCCTGTTGATGCGGCAGAAGCGCCTCGACCTCGCCAGGCCGGTCGGTCTGTGGGGCGCCTATCTGATGGGGCTTGCCTTTGCGCTCGGCTGGACGCCGTGCATCGGGCCGATCCTCGCCGCCATCCTGGCGGTCGCGGCGGCTGAGGAAACCGTGGCGAAAGGCGCCGGCCTGCTCGCGGTCTATTCCCTCGGTCTGGGCATTCCCTTCATCATGGCGGCTTTCGCGGTCGAGCCGTTCGCCGCCTTCCTCGCCCGCTTCCGCGCCCATCTCGGCCTCGTCGAGAAGGCGATGGGCGGCCTTCTCGTCCTCACCGGCATCGCCTTTCTCACCGGCGCGGTCACGCAGGCGAGCTTCTGGCTTCTCGATACGTTCCCGATGCTGGGAAAGATCGGATGACGGTTCCGGACGCGCCGCGTCGCGGCGCCCCGGAAGACCACCGGCTCAACTGCGCCCCGTTTCCGTGATCTCGTCGTAATTGCCGTGCTTGTCCCAGCGATAGACGGCCCAGCCGATGGAGGTGATGTCGCCCTTCGTGTTGAAGGACAGCGGACCGAGCACCGTGTCCCACGTGCCGGCGCGGATTGCGGCGGCGACTTTTTGCGGATCGATCGTGCCGGCCTTGGCCGCGGCCTGCGCCCATACCTGGAAGGCGGCATAGGTGTAGAGCGTGTAGCCCTCGGGATCGATGCCCTTGGCGCGGAACTCCTTGACGATGGCCGCGGCGGTCGACCGCCTGCGCGGATCGGGGCCGAAAGTGA
>JASHRY010000073.1 GCA_030037105.1 Xanthobacteraceae bacterium | reverse complement strand
TTTAAAGCAATACCCAAACGTAAGGCGTTGGTACGAGACGATCGCAGCGCGCCCAGCCGTACAGCGCGGGTACAAGGTGCCAAAGGACATGGGTCCAATTCCACTTCCATAACAATGATTCCGCCCCTAAAGATGATGGAACGAGTACTTGCTGCTGACAATGCGCTGCCGGCGCCGGATACCGATATGGCCGGCCGCCCGTGGCACGACCTTAAGGGGATGCTGCGCAAAGTGGGCTTGCGCCCGACGCGGCAGCGCATGGCCCTCGGATGGATCCTGTTCAGCAAGGGCGACCGTCACCTCACGGCCGAGAGCCTGTATGAAGAGGCGCGTGAGGCAAAACTACCGGTGGCGCTTGCCACGATCTACAACACGCTGCATCAATTCACTGAGGCCGGTCTGCTGCGCCAAGTCGCAGTCGATGGTTCCCGCGCTCATTTCGACACCAACGTCAGCGCACATCACCACTTCTTTATAGAAGGTAAGAACGAGCTCGTTGATATTTCGTGTGCGGACATAGTCGTCAGCAACACGCCGCCGCCGGACGGTTACGAGGTCACGCGTGTCGAGGTCCTTGTACGGCTGCGCGAGAAGCGGTGAAACTTTACGTCGTCTTGATCAAAATTTTCCTCGCGGTGTTTCTGGCGAAACTTGCTGCGCGAAGCGCTCAAAGCATTTCAAGGCGGGAAAAAATTGCGATCTTCACTTGATCCAACGCCAGAGCCAGCGCGATCGATGCGGCAAAGATGCCGGCGACTAGCGCAGGCGACAGCGGAGCCATGAGAATTCCGCCGATCGCCATCGCCGGGATGATCGACAGATCCGCGATGGAACACAGGATGACGATCAGGCTCGGCTTTGACGACCACAGTCGCTTGCGCTCGCGAACCACATAAAAGATCGCCTGTCCGCTGAATGTCAACGTGACGAGCGTCAGGGTTCTCAGCGTGTCGATGTCAAGACCGAGGCGGAATTTGCCGATCGCCAGCACGCCCGCGCAGAACGCGAGGTCGCAAACGCCCATGATGATGCCGGCGACGGTCAGGTTGTCGATGCGCCACGCATTCGGCAGCGGCGACGGCCGCACATTGTCGGTAGTGGACGACATCGCCAGGAAATCACCGGTCATCATCGAGATGACCACCAACATCGGAGTGAGGATCGCGTGACCGGTCATGACCAAGCCGATTCCCAGGAACAACACCTGGCGGGTTTTATGGACGATGGATCGCAACGTATAGGTCAAGATGCGCTGGAAGGTGACCCTGCCTTCGCGCACGGCGGCGAGAATTCCGCCGAGCCCCGGCTCGGTGAGCACGATGCCCGCCGCCGATTTTGCGACGTCCGTCGCCGTGAATACCGCGATCCCGATTTGCGCTTGACTCAAGGCGGGTGCGTCGTTGGCGCCGTCCCCGCACATGCCCACGATATGACCGGCGCGTTGCAGGCCTTTGACAAGCCGATATTTGTCCTCCGGCAGGATTCCGGCAAAGACGCCGAATTCCGCTCCGGGGACGTCCGCTGGAATCGACGCCGCCGGACAGATCGCGCCCTCGATACCGACGGCGCGCGCCACCACAGCGGCGGTTTCGGGCGCATCGCCGGTCACCATCAGGGTTCGCACGCCCAGTTTGCTCAATTCGTGAATACACGGCTTCGCCTCGGGTCGAGGCGGATCGCTGAGCGCAATAAGCCCGGCGAGCCGCAACGGAGATGAAGCGCCGAGCGCGACGCCGAGCACCCTGAAGCCCTCTGCCTCCAGCTTCGCGGCCGCGGCGAGCGCCGTCGGCGAGGGCTGCGAGAGCCGATCGATCACTGCAAAAGCGCCTTTGACGATGCGCAGCGCGCCGCCGGTCGAGTCCGCTGCATGTGCTTCCGACATTTTCGTCGCCGGGTCGAACGGAATGAATTTGACCAGTTCGGGCAAATCCGCGGCCGGCTTGCCGAGATTTTCACGACGAATGGCGGCATCGACCGGATCCAGCCCTCCGTCCGAACTCGCCAGCGCCGCCAAGGCCAGAACACGGTTGTTATCGAACCCGCTCATCGGGCAAATTGCGGCGACCCGCAGCTCGTTGAGCGTCAACGTTCCGGTCTTGTCGGCGCAAAGAACGTCCATGCTGGCGGCTTCATCCACGGCCGACAACCGCGTCGGCAGGACGCTGAGTTCGGCGAGCGCCTGCGCTCCCAATGCGGTGGCGAGCGTAAACGTCGCCGGCAGGGCCACCGGCACGGACGCCAGCACGGATATCAGCAAAAGCGGAACCAATTCGGAGATCGGCATGCCGATCCCGTAGGCGTAGGCGATCAGCACGACGGTCGCCAATCCGTTGAAAACGGCGAGATTGCGAACCACCCGAAAGACCGCTTTCTGCTGGGAGCTCACCACATAGGCGCTGCGGACGAGTTCGGCGCCGCGCCCGAATCTCGTGTGCACGCCCGTCGCTGTCACTTCGGCGACGGCTTCACCCCGACGCACCAGCGCGCCGGCGTATGTATCCCGCCCGCGGCCGCCTTCGATGGGAAGCGATTCGCCGGTGAGCATCGAATGGTCGAGCAGGATCGAACCGTCGAGCAGGCGCACGTCCGCGGCCACGATGCCGCCGAGCGAAAGCTTGACGATGTCGCCGGGGACCAGTTCCGTGGCCGGTATGGTTTTCCACGATCCGTCGCGCCGAACCGACGCGGTGAGCGCCAGGCGCGACTTCAACGCGGCGATCGTCGCCTGGGCGCGGCGCTCGTGAAGCAATCCGATTGCGGCGTTGAAGATCAAGAGGCCGGCTATGATCGAAGCCTCGACGTATTCTCCGAGCGCCACTTGCAGGGCGATCGCAACCTCGAGCAGACAGGGCACTGGCGCAAAAAATTTCCACGCGAACGCGAGCAGGGGACGCGGTGCCGTATCCGGTATTGCGTTCGGTCCGAACTGCCGGCGACGGCGACAAACCTCATCGCTCGTCAGACCGCGCGGGGAATTGACGTCCAATCTGCGGGCTCCTGAAGCGCGCCCCTCCTCCGGCCGTCGAACCTCCTCGCGTGCTCAATGGGACATCAGCGTCGGCACCGTCATGGAGCGCAGGATACCGCGCGTCGCGCCGCCGAGCACAAACTCCCGCATCCGGGAATGGCCGTAGCCGCCCATGACCATGAAATCCGCGTCGGAATCGGAAGCGTGCGAAAGCAAGACGTCGGCGATATCAACGTCGCCTCCGGCAATGCGCTCGACTTCCACATTGAGCTCATGGCGCGCTAGGTGCCGGCCGATGTCGGCGCCTTCGATCTCGGTCTGCTTGCCCCAATCGTTGGTGATGATGACAACCTCGACGCGTTTCGCCCGCTTGAGGAGCGGCAGCGCGTCGGCGATGGCGCGTGCAGCCGGCCGGCTGCCGTCCCAGCACACCATCACGTTGTCGAGCTTGAGCGGTGCTTTCTGGATATAGGGCACCATGATCACGGGGCGGCCCGCGTCGAACAGCGTGCTTTCGACGATTGTCTCCTGAATCGCACTTTTCCCGGGTTCGGCCTGCCCCACGACCGCGAAATCGAAGTGCCGTGCGATACGGCTGAATTGGCTGCCGATATTGGCAAGATCGGCGTTCAAGGTCAGCGGCTCGGCCGAAATTCCGGCGCGCGCGGCCGCGGCGGCGAAACGGTTGACGGCTGCAGCGGCCTCAGCTTCGTTGTCCTCTCGCTGCTTGTCGACTGCCGCCGGCGAGATGTAGCCCATCGCCGATTCGGGAAAAATCGCATCGTAAACGAATGCAATCCCGGTAATGTGGGCGGCAAAGGTCGTGGCCAGGGACACGGCGTAGTCTCCGGCCGGTCCGCCGGCTTCGCCCAGTTGCAGATCGACGACGATGTCCTTGATCATGGGACCTCCTGTTAATACTAAATATGTCGAAGCATCAGTGCGGTCATTGAGCCAAATCAAGGCAGGTCGTCCCGGCGATTTTTCAGCTCGCACCCAGAATGCCGGCAATAAGCGCCATGCGCACCAGTTCGGACAAGCTTCCTGCCTGCATCTTGTTCATAAGGTTCGCCCGATAGATTTCGACGGTGCGCGGACTGATGCCGAGATCGAAAGCGATCTGCTTGTTGGCGCGGCCCGCCACCAGGCCGTCCAAGACATTGCGTTCGCGATTGGAAAGCGTCGCAATCCGGCTCTCTATATCGCCGCGTTCCGTATGCCGCTTTGTCTCGGCGTCGCGCTCCTTGAGCGCCGAGCGCACGCTGGCCAGCAACGCTTCATCGTCGAACGGTTTTTCGAAGAAGTCCGCGGCGCCGATCTTCATCGCCTCCACCGCCAGCGGCACGTCGCCGTGACCGGTGATGACGATCACGGGAACTCCGATCTTAAGCTCTTTCAACCGCCGCAGCAGATCGATCCCGCTCATTCCGGGCATGCGCACGTCGGTAATGACGCAACCCCAGCCGATGTCCGGCAGCGAATCCAGGAAGGCCACGGCGGACGAGTGGGTCTTGACCTCGATCTGCGCCGTCTGCAACAGGAACGCGAGGGACTGGCGTATCGCCTCGTCGTCGTCGATCACGTGCACGGTGGCCTTTTCAGACGGCATCGCCGACTTCCTCTTTGTTGACGGCCGGTAACGTGAACCGGAACACCGTTCCCCCTCCGGGATTTGGCTGCGCCGTGATCGAGCCGCCATGCGCTTCGACGATGGTGCGCGAAATCGAAAGGCCGACGCCCGTCCCGTGAGGCTTCGTGGTGACGAACGGTTGAAACAGTTGGGCGCTCATTTCCGGCGTGATCCCGGACCCGGTGTCGGACACGCCGATCGCGACCTGGTTGTCCGCCATCGAGACTGTCGATACGACAAGCTCGCGCCTTTCCGAGTCCTCCATCGCCTCGATGGCGTTGCGCATCAGGTTGAGCAGCACCTGCTGAATCTGCACCTTGTCCGCAAGCACGAAATCGACGCCCGGATCGAATTGGAAACGGACGCGCACGCCGCGGTCCTTGGCGCCGACCAGTGCGAGCGCGCTCGCTTCCTCGATGAGCTTCTTCACGTCCTCGACCCGCCGCTCGCTCTCGCCGCGGGCGACGAAGTCGCGCAAACGGCGGATGATCTCGCCCGCCCGCAGGGCCTGTTCTGCAGCCTTCCCAATGGCGTCACGCAAGATATTCGCGCGCTCGTCGCGACTATCCTCCAGGAGCCGGCGCGATCCTTTCATATAATTGACGATCGCCGACAGCGGCTGATTGAGTTCGTGGGCAAGAGCGGAGGCCATCTCCCCCATGGCGGTCAGGCGTGACATATGCACGAGCTCCGCCTGCAACTCCTGCAGCCGCGCTTCGGTCTCCTGGCGTTCCGTAAGGTCACGAATGAATCCGGTGAAGAAGCGTTGATCGCCGACATGCATCTCGCCAACGGCAAGCTCCATGGGGAAGGTCGAACCGTCCTTGCGTTCGCCGACCACGACCCGACCGATGCCGATGATGCGCCGTTCACCGGTGCGCAGATAGCGCTCGATATAGCCGTCGTGGTTTTCCCGGTAGGGCGACGGCATCAACATCTTGACGTTTTTCCCAACGACGTCGGCCGCGGTGCGGCCGAACAGCCGTTCCGCCGTCGAGCTGAACGATTGCATGATGCCGCGATCATCGATGACGATCATGGCTTCGGGAATACTGTCGAGTATGGATTTGAGATGGGCCGCGCGGGACATCGCGGCCGCCGCATTTGCGGCTGCGGCGAGGCGCGCGCGACGCAGCAATTCGCCGCCCCATGATGCGCCCGCGCCGACGAGCGTGAAGACGACGGCATTCACAACGTCGGCATTCGACACTGCGCGAAAGTCGACAACAAAAAACAAGCCGAGCAGCAGGCCCGCGATGGTTGCGAAAAGCCCGGGACCCAAGCCGCCAAGCGCCGATGCGATCAGGATGGCCGGCAGGAAAAACAGGTAGGATGCCTCGCCGATCAAGATCGACGCCCATGCCAGGCGAACTGCCAACGCCGCTGCGATCGCCAGGATCGCAATGCCGTATGGCATAAAGGCTTTGTGGAATACGGGGGCCTTCAATTCCCACCTTACCGCGTCCAGTTGCGCATCGACATGGTTGCCGACGATCCCACTGCAGATGATCGTGCCCGTGTCATGTTCTATGGGCTTTTTGCCGATCGCCTCGGCCGATCGCCTTTGGTCGAGCGCCTCCTGCACTCCCCTCAGGAAAAGCCCTTAGGGGCATTATCTGAATTTTTCACCGGCTTCTCGACGGTTACCAATACCTCCCGACGCTCCTGGAGGTAAAGGGCCATGCTCACGCAAACATCCGTTTCCGCCGACACTTTCCGCCGCTCCATCCCGCCGACGCGCAATGCCGCGCCGGTCGCGCGCCACGATCTCGACGACGCCGGCGAGCGCGAGCCGTTGGGCCACTCCATGCATCTCATGGGCGCTACCATGTCGTTTCCGCGTAACGCGGAGATTTTCGGTGAGGACGAGCCTGCCGAATACATTTACAAGGTCATCAGCGGCAGCGTGCGGACTTACAAGGTCCTGAACGACGGCCGCCGCCAGATCGGCGGATTCTATCTGTCCGGCGATATTTTCGGCCTTGAATTCGCCGACGAGCACACGCTGTCGGCCGAGGCCATCACCGACGCGAAGATATTGGTGATCAAGCGCAGCGCCATCACGGCGCTTGCGCAGCGCGATGCAGCGATCGCGCGCGGGCTTTTCGTCCTCACCGGCCGCGAGCTGAGGCAGGCACAACAGCACGTCCTGCTGCTCGTCAAGAGCGCGCAGGAGCGGGTGGCGAGCTTCCTCCTGGAGATGGCGGCCCGCGGATCGGCCGGCAACTCCATCGAGCTGCCGATGTCGCGCCAGGATATCGCCGATTATCTCGGCCTGACGATCGAGACCGTCTCGCGGACGTTGACGTCGCTCGAAAGCGCGGCGGCGATCGAGGTGCCGACGTCCCGGCGCATCGTGGTGCGCAACCGCTCCGCGCTGAATCGTTTGAACGCCTGAGATCATGTTCGCCGGGATGTGGCGAAAGCTCCGATCAATCGAACACTGAAGGAGGACCGGTTATGCAAGTCCGTGATGTGATGACGCGAAACGTGATTTCCGTGGCGCCCGACGACACGATTCTCAAAGCCGCGCGCCTAATGCTGCAGAACGGGATCAGCGGCCTGCCGGTCGTCGCCGCGGGTGATCTCGTCGGCATCGTGACGGAAGGAGATTTCTTGCGCCGCAGTGAAATTGGCACGCAACGTCGACGACCCAGATGGCTGGAGTTCGTTATCGGCCCCGGACGGCTGTCCGCCGAATATGTGCACGCATCCGGTCGGAAAATCGATGAAGTCATGACGCGAGATCCCGAGACTGTCACCGAGGACGATTCGCTGGATACCGTCGTCGATCTCATGGAACGCCGGCGGATCAAGCGGCTTCCCGTCCTGCGTGACGGTAAGGTGGTGGGCATCGTGAGTCGGGCCAATCTCCTGTACGCCCTGGCGAGCCTCGCCCGCGACACGCCGGGACCGGCCAAGAGCGATTCGACGATCCGCGACGACATTATGGCCGCACTCGGCAAGGAGCCCTGGGCTCCGGGAATTACCGTGGTCGTCAAGGACGGCGTGGCGGAATTGTGGGGCACGATCATGGACGAGCGCGAACGCCAAGCTTGCATCGTCGCCGCCGAGAATGTCGCCGGAGCCGGACAGGTGCGCGATCATCTCGTTTGGGTCGAGCCGATATCCGGCATGGCGTTTCCCTCGACCGAAGATGCGGCCGGGGAGTCCACGCAAGCCTCGACGATGACCGTCATCTAGCGAACGCGGTAAATCCCGCACCATGATTCCCTTTATCTACCGATGCCCGATCACGGGCCTGAACGTGCAGGGCTGGATCGCTGATGATCCGAGCGAGGACGGCGAGACCTATGAACCCATAGCTTGCACGGCCTGCACGCGGGTGCACTCGGTCAACCTGAAAAGCGGAAAGGTCTTGGGCGATGATGGGAGTTCGGGCCTTGGCGCTTCAAAACATCCGTGACCCTCGAGTGGTTGCAGCCGGCGCTGACGTTGATTTGATTCGGCCAACGAGGCCGGTTGCCGGTTTGGAGCCCACGCCTTTCGGCGCGACAATTGTTTCAATCAGCGACAACGCCGAAGCGATGCATACGTTGGGTGAAGAAAGCTCGTCCGGAAACCCGCCATCCGCCATCAGGGTACGAGGACTGCGGCGCCCTGCAGCCGCCCTGCGCGCAGATCGGCCAATGCCTCATTGGCCCGGCCGAGCGGATAAGGAACGGTTTCGGTCACGATCCCGGCTTTGGCGGCGATCGTGAAGAATTCGTCGCCGTCCTTTCTGGTGAGATTGGCAACCGACAGCAGCTCCCGTTCCTCCCATATGAGCCGGTAGGGAAAGCCCGGAATATCGCTCATATGTATTCCGGCGCAGACCACACGTCCGCCCTTGCGCACCGCGTTCAGCGCCGCGGGGACGAGCGCCCCGACGGGGGCGTAGATAATCGCGCAGTCGAGCTCGTCGGGCGGTTTTTCCTCGGAGCTTCCCGCCCAACAGGCGCCAAGTTTGTGCGCAAAGGCTTGTGCCGCCACATCGCCGGGCCGGGTAAAAGCGAACACGTCGCGGCCTTGCCAGCGCGCAACTTGGGCGATGATATGGGCGGCCGCGCCAAAACCGTATAATCCGATGGCCTTGCCGTCGCCGGCCATGCGCAACGAACGCCAGCCGATCAAGCCTGCGCACAGCAAAGGCGCAGCCGCCACGTCGTCGCCATTCTCGGCGAGGCGAAAGACGTAACGGGCATCGGCGACGACGTGCGTGGCATAGCCGCCGTCCCGCGTGTAGCCGGTAAAGAGCGGATGGTCGCACAGGTTCTCCCGACCGCCGCGACAATAACGACAATGGCCGCACGTGCGGCCGAGCCAGGGAATGCCGACGAGCATGCCTACGGCGAGGTTGTCGACCCGTCCGCCGACAGCATCGATTCGACCGACGATTTCGTGACCCGGAACGATTGGAAGCTTGGGATCCGGCAATTCGCCGTCGACCACGTGAAGGTCTGTCCGGCAGACGCCGCACGCCGTCACGCGGACCCGAACCTCGCCATCCGCGGGCCGCGGATCTGGCCGTTCCACGAGCTTGAGCGGTTCGCCCGGCCATTCCAGCACCATCGCCCGCATGACTCGAATCCTCTCCGCCGTCATCCCACGAGGTGCTTCTCGATGTCCCAAACGGCGTGTTTGGTCAGGTCCTTGTTGACCTCGGAAATAATTCGTTTCCTCACATCGTCGTGGAGTGCTTGCCGCAGCTCGGCAAGCGTCCCCGGCGGAGCGACAACAACGATCGCCTTGGCCTTCTCCGCACGGACGAGTTGCTCCAGGGCGGATGCCACGCGCCCGACAAAGCGCTCCTTCTCCAGCTCATGCCAATCGGTCGTCTCCATGCTGCTGCGTAGGTTCGTCGCCGCCCGCTTGAATGCCCGCCCGGGACGATCGGTCCCCTGCTCGTGAGTTGGAGGATTATCGTCGGTGAACACGCGCTCGGCGGTCAGATTTGGAAATTTCTCGTCGCCGATATTGCGAAGGAATAGGGCCTTCTGCCCGTCGCCGACGAACACCAACGCGCCGTGTGGGATCGAAAGCCTCTTCATGCCCGCCTCCAAAATATTCCCGGCCAGCGGCCGAGTTTGCGGCATTTGTGAACAGATCCTCCTTACCGGAAGTGTTGCTAATGCCCCATTCCGGGCATGGCCTGCCCGTCATAGATATCGGGGTTGGGCGGCCCTTCAACGTTCAGAATGCCGACCAGTCCGCGCTCCATCCTTGCAATCGCGTGATCGACCAGCGTGTAATTGCCCGGCACCTTCGTCTTGAACTCGGTGATGACCGCGCTGCCGGGCGCGACGCTCACGGTCTGGAGGCCTTCGAGCGGCGCCGATTGCAGACTGCCGGCCATATAGACCTTGTCGAATATCTCTCCGATAACGTGGAAAGACGACGTATAGTTCGGGCCGCCGACGCCGAAAAAGATACGCACCGTGTCGCCGACTTTGGCCCGAAGCGGATGCAATTTCGAAAGTGCGCCGACCGACCCGTTGAATACGAAATATTCCGGCCGCTCGTTTAGCAGTTTCTCGACGCTGAATTCGGCGCTGCCGTGCTGACCGTAGGGAGCATCGGTGTATATCTCTCCCTGCATGACGTAGAACTCGCGGTCGGCATGCGGCAGTCCGGTTTCCGGCTCGACCAGAATGAGACCGTACATGCCGTTGGCGATGTGCTCGGCGACCATCGGCGTGGCGCAGTGATAGACGTACAGGCCCGGGATCAACGCCTTCCACGTCATCGACCTCTCGCGACCCGGTTCCGCTTGCAGGGCCGCGGCCCCGCCGCCGGGACCGGTCGCCGCGTGGAAGTCGACCGAATGAACCATCGTGCTGTCGGCGGAATTCTTCAGGTGGATGTCGATCGTGTCGCCGACTCGGACGCGGATGAACGGTCCAGGAACCTTGCCGTTGAAAGTCCAGTATCCGAAGGTCGCGCCTTCCGCCAGCCTGCCTTCGACTTCAACGCTGAGCAGATCGACGCGGACGGTCTGCGGTTCGCGCCTGGCGATCGGCGGCGGCAAATCGGTCGGCTCGCGTGAGATATCGGCCTCAACGACCGTTTGCGGCGCCGGCCGAGGCGTGACGATGAATTGGCCCTGCATCCCCGCCAATTGGTGGCCGGGAACACTGCAGAAATAGATGAAATCGCCGGATTTGGTCGCGCGGAAAGCGATCGTGGTACTTGCCCCTTTTCCGGTGACGCGCGGAGATTTGGCGTCTTGCTCGGGAAAGACGATATCGTGCTCCGCTCCCTCGCCGTTGATCAAAGTGAGCTGTACCACCTGTCCTTCGGCGGCCGTCAACAGCGGATTGACTTTGCCGTCGATTGCACCGCCGACGCCGATATAAACCATGCGCCCTTCTGCGATGCCTGATCGCAACGTGTATTTT
>JASHRY010000072.1 GCA_030037105.1 Xanthobacteraceae bacterium | reverse complement strand
GCCGACGCCGCGCAGCGGCTGTCCGCAATCCATAATCACCGCCGGCGCAGGAATACAAATGCCAGCGAGTACGGATTCCCGGGCTCGCGAGCTTCGCTCGCGCCCTGGGAATGACTCGTGGTTACGCCTCGCCCGAAGTCTCGAACATGGCGGAGTCCATCGCCTCGCGAGCGGATTTGCCCGCCCAGATCACGAATTGGAACGCCGGGTAGTAGCGCTCGCAGGTATCGAGCGCGGTGCCGAGCACCGCCTCGCATTGCCGGCCCGACGCGGCGACGCCCCCGGCCAGAACCAAGGCGTGGCGGAACATCACCACGCCGTTCTGGAGCCAGACGTCGAAATGCCCGATCCACAATTGCTCGTTGACCAGTGCGATGAGCTGCTGCATCTCGGCGAGCCGCGGCTCCGGCACTTTCATGTCGAAGGCGCAAGCCAGATGCAGCGTCTCGATGTCGTGCATCCAGGTGAACGAGATTTGATAATTGGTCCATCGACCGGTGACGCCGAGCGCGATCTCGTCTTCTCCGGCCCGTTCATACGGCCAGTTGTTGCCGGCCGCCATGCGCTCGACAACGTCGAGGGGATTGTCGTGTTGATCTCGCGCGTGTTCGATAAGGGACATGCCGTCTCCACAGCGCCGCCCGAAGTGGAAATGCGCACGCCACCGGATACCGCCGAGAACCAAGCTGCGATTTGACGCAGGAATAACTCGCGTCTGCCGATTGACTTGTAGGCCGCGAATCACCCCTCGCGCGCACTATAGCCGGCTGGATTCCGCCCGCCAAAGGCGCGCAAGAGCGGCTTACGGCACTCCTCGCCAGCACTCATGAAGTGATTTGCCGGGAGCGCACAATGCGGGAGGAGAGCCCGTCCACAGCCGGGCCTGCGACAAGTTGACTCGGGGCGGCGCAGGCGCCATGGACAGCCTCGTTGCTCCGCTCTTCGCAATGATGAGGACGGCAAGGGATGGAGGCCGAGGGGAAGTTCAGTCGAAGAACAGGCTCGAGACCGACTCCTCGCCGGCGATGCGGTTGATCGCCTCCCCGATCAGCGGGGCGATCGGCAGCACACGGATATTGGCCGAGGCGGTGACGGTTCCGGTTGGCTGGATCGAATCGGTAATCACCAGCTCCTTGAGATTCGATTTGTTGATGCGGGCGACCGCTCCCCCCGACAACACGCCGTGGCTGATGTAGCCGTAGACCGCACCGGCGCCCTTTTCCAACAGCGCATCGGCGGCGTTGAGCAGCGTGCCGCCGGAATCGACGATATCGTCGACCAGGATGCAAATGCCACCCTCGACCTCGCCGATGACGTTCGCCACCGCGGATTCACCGGGCCGTTCGCGCCTTTTGTCGACGATGGCGAGCGGCGCATTGATGCGCTTGGCGAGGCCGCGCGCGCGCACCACGCCGCCGACGTCGGGCGAGACCACGATGACATTGGCGAGGTCGAAGCGCTGCTTGATGTCGCGCACAATGACCGGAGCGGCAAAGAGGTTGTCGGTGGGGATGTCGAAGAAACCCTGAATCTGCCCGGCATGCAGGTCGAGCGTGAGCACGCGGTCGGCGCCGGCGCGGGTGATGAGGTTGGCGACGAGCTTCGCTGAAATCGGCGTGCGTGGGCCGGGCTTGCGGTCCTGCCGGGCATAGCCGAAATAGGGGATCACCGCGGTGATGCGCCGCGCCGAGGCGCGCCGCAGCGCGTCGATGATGATGAGCAGCTCCATCAGGTGATCGTTCGCCGGGAACGAGGTCGACTGGATGACGAAGACGTCGGCGCCGCGCACGTTTTCCTGGATCTCGACGAAAATCTCCATGTCGGCGAAGCGGCGGACCACCGCCTTGGTCAGCGGCGTGCCGATATAGGCGCCGATGCCCTCGGCCAGCGCCGGGTTGGAATTGCCGGCAACGAGCTTGATCGCTCCGTTGTTGCTCGCCATTTCCCTCTCCTACGCGGACCGGAACTTTTCGCGGACCTGATACAAGCCGCCTCCGGGACTGGCAACATGAATCCGGCCTTATCCGCCGGAAGGATGAATAGGGAATGGCGAAAGGCTTTGCTCCGTGTTCCTGCTTCCTGTCCGCTACACGAGCACGATCGCGTTGACGTGGCGGCCGTAATCCGCTTCGGCGCGGTGGGTGGCGCGACGGAAGCTGAAAAAACGCGCCGGATCGGCGTAGGTGCAGAGACCGAGGTCCTCGATGTGGCGGATGCCGGCGCGTTCGAGGCGCGCCGCGATATAGCCGGCGAGGTCGAACAGGGCATGGCCGTCGCGCGCCGCGGCGCGGAAGAAACGACCGCTCCCCGATTCCGCGGCGCAAAAGCGCGCGATGAGATCGGGGCCGACCTCGTAATTGCTTTGCCGGATCATCGGGCCGAGCGCGGCGCGGATCTCCCCGCGCGCGGCGCCCAGCCGCTCCATCGCCTCGACCGTCGCCTCGACGATGCCGGCGAGCGCCCCACGCCAGCCGGCATGTGCGGCGGCAACCACGCCGGCTTGCGCATCGGCAAGGAGGATCGGCCCGCAATCGGCCGTCGTCACGCCGACCGCAAGCGCGCGCTCGCGCGTGACAATGGCGTCGGCACGCGGACGAGTCTCGATTGTCCATGACTTCTCCGCGATCGCCACATGCGGAGAATGGACCTGGTAGGCGGTGAGCAGGCGGCGAGGCTCGACTTGGAGCGCCGCCGCCATGCGCGCGCGATTGTCCATCACGTGAGCGACGCTGTCGCGCGAGCCGATGCCGCCGTTGAGGCTGGCATAGAGGCCGCCGGAAACGCCGCCTTGACGCGTGAAGAAGGCATGGCGGATGCCGGGGAGCGCGAGGGTCTGGGCCTCGATCATCATGTCGGCGTCTCGAATCCGGGAGGCGCGCCGAGTCTCGGATCGGCAATGGCGAGCGCCTTGAACAACTCCCCCATGCCTCGCGGCCCACTCGCCAACAGGCGCGACAGCGCCAGCTCGATCTCGGCCGCCTTCTCGGCCGGCGCCTTCGCCTTGAGCGCGTCGGCGCGCGCGAGAATGCCGAGGCGGAAGAGCAGATAACGCTGCGCGATCGGGCCGTGACTGCGCGCGCCCATGCTCTGCGCGCTGTGCGCCAACGCTTCGAAATCGACGTGCGCGGTCAAATCGTGCTCCCCGGGCGCGCGCAACGGATCGGCGAAGGAATGACCCGCCACTGCCTGCAGCGTGTCGCCCAATCCGCTGCGCATGGGCCCATAGTCGAGAATCAGGGCCGCGCCATCCTTGCGCATGCGTTTTCCCAGCTCGAGCCCGATGGCGTCGGAACGCCATTCGAAGATCGCGCCTTCGGGAGCTTGCCGCAATCCGCGCGGCAAGGTCTGCTCAAATAACGGCAGCGGATCGCGCGCCAAGCCGAAAGCGAAACGGCCGTCGGGGCCGATGTCGATGACGCGCTGGTGCCAGCCGTCGGCTCCTTTGACGGCTTGATGGACCGGCAGCGCATCGATGAATTCGTTGGCGATGATGATGCTGGGGCCGCCGGGAACGTCCTCGAGCGCGGTGTGCCAGGTGATCGGCAAGTCCAGACCTTGCAGTCGCCGTTTTTGCGCCTGCCGCAGCGCCGGGTTGATCTCCACCAGATGAAGGACGACGGCGGCGTGGAAACCTCTGACGATTCCTGCCGCGCGCAAAGCATCGACCATCAACGTCCCCCGACCGGGTCCAAGCTCGATGACGCGCACATTTCCCGGCGCACCTAGCTCTTGCCAAACCGCGGCCATCCATAATCCGATCAGCTCGCCGAACATTTGGCTGATCTCCGGCGCGGTGATGAAATCGCCGGCGGCGCCGATCGGCTCGCGCCGCAGGTAATAGCCGTGCAGCGGATGCGTGAGGGCGAGCCGCATGTATTCGGCGACCGGCATCGGCCCGGCGGCGGCGATCAATCGGCGGATTTCGCTCTCGAGCGGCGAGCTTTCGTCAGCCATTTTTGGCCACGTGTCGGCGGCTCAGGGCGAAGGCAAGGATGGCGATGCCCGCCAATATCAAAGGGATGCAGAGCAGCATCCCCATGGTGAGCCCGCCCCAGAGAAAGCCGAGCTGAGCGTCGGGCTCACGGAAAAATTCGCAGAAGATGCGTGCGAGGCCATAGCCGACCGCGAAGGTACCGGTGACGAGCCCAGGCCGCTTGAGCGCGCCCAGACGCACCAGCACGCCGAGGAGAACGAGGAGAGCAAGGCCTTCGAGCGTCGCTTCGTAGAGCTGACTGGGGTGGCGCGGGATCGGTCCGCCGTTGGGGAAGACCATGGCCCAAGGCACGTCCGTGGGCCGGCCCCATAACTCGCCATTGATGAAATTGGCGAGGCGGCCGAGAAACACCCCGATCGGGGCGACCGCGGTCGTCACGTCGCCGAGCGACAGCATGGGGATGCCGCGGTGCAACGCAAAGAGGACGATGGCGACGACGCAACCGATGACGCCGCCGTGGAACGACATGCCGCCGGTCCAGAGCTTGACAATCTCGATCGGGTGGGCCGCGAAATGCGGAAGATTGTAGAACAGCACATAGCCGGCGCGGCCGCCGACGATAATGCCCAGCGTGATCCAAATCACGAAATCGTCCATGTCGACGAGCGTGAGCGGCGCCGGTCCGCCCCATAATCTCTCCGAGGCGATGATGCCCCGCGCATAAAACCAGCCGGCGAGGATGCCGACGATGTAGGCGAGGGCGTACCAGCGCACGGCCAGCGGCCCGATGGAGATCAGCACCGGATCGATCGAGGGAAAAGGCAGGACCGGCAGCACGAGCATTGGCGGGACTTTCACACCGGCGCGCGGCGTTCGCGGTTCTCTCGGCCGCTCGCCGTTGCGGCCGCGCCCCTTGCGAAGGTTCGGCACCATTGCCATTGTTTGCGGGCGTGGCAAGCGGGGTTTCGCCAGCGGGTTTCGGAGGCAGCCATGGTGCAAACGACGAATCGTTTCTTCGACGAGGTTGCGCGATTGATGAACGACGCCGCCGGTGTCGCGCAAGGCGTGCGCCGCGAGTTTGAGACGCTGTTCCGCAGCCAGGCGGAGCGCATGCTTCGCGACCTCGACGTCGTCCAGCGTGAGGAATTCGAGGCGGTCAAGGACATGGCCCGGCTCGCGCGCGAGGAGAACGAAGCGCTCAAGGCCCGGATCGCGGCGCTCGAAGCGCGGCTTGCCGGAACAAGTTCGCCCGGCGAAGGCGCGGGCGCTGCGGCACCCGGAGCAGATCCCCGCGGCGTCTGATGCCGTAGGTCTTTCGCGCCCTTCCTTGTTTTTCAGGACCCGCGCCGCTATAAGCGCCGCGACCGCGGCGAAACTTTAAGAGCTGTTGCACCCCTGGAGGCTGCCGCGGCGCTTCATTCAATCGAGATTCTAAGGCAAGGACTACATCATGGCGACCGTCAATCTAATCAAGGCGACGGCGCGTCCACGGGCCGGCAAGGGGGCCGCCCGCGCCGAGCGTCGCGCCGGCCGCGTTCCCGGAATCATCTATGGCGACGGCAAGCAGCCGCTGCCGATCTCGCTCGATTACGCCGATCTCCGCCAGCGCATCTATGCGGGGCATTTTCTCACTACCATTCATGACGTGGAGGTGGATGGCGTGAAGCATCGGGTCATTCCGCGCGATTTCCAGCTCGACGCGGTCCGCGATCTGCCGCTGCACGTGGACTTCATGCGGCTCGGCGAGGGCGCAACGATCCGCGTCAATGTCCCGATCCGTGTCAAAAACGCGGACCAGTCGCCCGGCGTCAAACGCGGCGGCACGGTCTCTATCGTGACGCACACGATCGAAGTGCGCTGTCGCGCCGACGCCATCCCCGACGCCATCGAGGTTGACGTGAGCGGGCTCGAAATCAACTATTCCAAGCACTTAAGCGACATCACGCTGCCGCCCGGCGTGCGCGCGGTGGCCGCCAAGGACATCACGCTGGTCACGGTTGTGCCGCCCTCGGGCTATGCGGAAGAGATGAAAGCCGCCGCGGAAGCCGCTGCCGCCGCTGCTGCTGCCGCGGCCGCCGCCGCCGCGGCCGCGCC